>NZ_JBEZBT010000010.1:129602-174707 GCF_040647235.1 Streptomyces sp. NPDC042638 | reverse complement strand
CCTCGATCGGGTCACCCAGCGTCGTCCCCGTCCCGTGCGCCTCCACCACGTCCACGTCGGCGGTGGTGAGGCGGGCGTTCTCCAGCGCTTCGAGGATGACGCGTTCCTGGGAGGGGCCGTTGGGTGCGGTCAGGCCGTTGGAGGCGCCGTCCTGGTTGACGGCGGTGCCGCGGACGACGGCCAGCACCTCGTGGCCGTTGCGGCGGGCGTCGGAGAGCCGTTCCACGACGAGGACACCGACGCCCTCGCCCCACACGGTGCCGCCCGCCGCGTCGGCGAAGGCGCGGGTGCGGGCGTCGGCGGCCAGCGCGCCCTGCCTGCTGAACTCGATGAAGGTCTCCGGGGTGGCCATGACCGCCACACCGCCGACCAGCGCGAGGCCGGACTCGCCCTGCCGGAGCGACTGGGCGGCCAGGTGCAGCGCCACCAGCGAGGAGGAGCAGGCGGTGTCGACGGACAGCGAGGGGCCCTCCAGGCCCAGGGTGTAGGCGATCCGGCCGGAGATGATGCTGCCGGAGCCGAAGCTGCCGAAGTAGTCGTGGTACTGGACCCCGGCGAACACGCCGGTGCGGCTGCCCTTGAGGGTGTGCGGGTCGATGCCCGCGCTCTCCAGCGCCTCCCAGGACGCCTCCAGCAGCAGCCGCTGCTGCGGGTCCATGACGAGGGCCTCCTTCGGGCTGATGCCGAAGAACGCGGCGTCGAACTCGCCCGCGTCGTGCAGGAACCCGCCCTCGCCGACGTAGGAGGTGTCGGGGCGCTGCCGGGTCGGGTCGACGATGCGGTCCACGTCCCAGCCCCGGTTGGCGGGGAACGGGCTGATGGCGTCGGTGCCGTCGGCGACCAGCCGCCACAGGTCCTCCGGGGTGCGGACGCCGCCGGGGTACCGGCACGCCAGTCCCACGATCGCCAGCGGCTCGTCCGCACGCGCCGTGCCGCCCCGGCGGCCGCTCCGGCGCGCCGCGGTCCGGGCGCCGCCGACCAGGGTGCCGAGGTGGGCGGCGAGGGCCTCGGGCGAGGGATGGTCGAAGACGAGGGTGGCGCTCAGCCGCCGGTCCAGCTCGGCGGAGAGGGAGTTGCGCAGTTCGATGGCGGCGAGCGAGTCGAAGCCGAGGTCCTTGAACGCCCGGTCGGTCTCGACGCTGCCGGGGTTCGCGTGCCCGAGCACGCCGGCGACGTGGGCGCGGACGGTGTGCAGCAACGCCTCGGCGCGCTCCTCCTCCCCCAGGGCGGCCATGCGCTCGGCGAAGCCGGCGCCGGCGCCCTCCGCGGCGGCCTCGCGGCGCACCGGGCGGCCGGCCAGGGCGCGGAAGACGGGCGCGAGGCCGCTGCCCTGGGCACGCAGCGCGGGCAGGCTGAGCCGCACCGGTGCCAGCGCGGGCCGGCCCGCGCGCAGCGCCCGGTCGAACAGGGCGGTGCCCTCCTCGGCCGACAGCGCGGTCATGCCGCCGCGCGCCATGCGGGCGCGGTCGGCCTCGTCGAGGGAGCTGGTCATGCCGCCGGACGGGGCCCACGGTCCCCATGCCAGGGACAGCGCGGGTGCTCCCTGGGCGTGGCGGTGGGCGGCGAGGGCGTCCAAGAGGGCGTTGGCGGCGGCGTAGTTGCCCTGGCCCGGGGCGCCGACGGTGCCGGCGACGGACGAGAACAGGATGAACGCCGCGCGGTCGCCCACCAGTTCGTGCAGGTGGAGGGCGCCGAGTGCCTTCGGCGCGAGGACGGTGTCGATCCGCTCGGGGGTGAGGGAGGCGACCACGCCGTCGTCGAGGACGCCGGCGGCGTGGACGACCGCGGTGAGCGGGTGGTCGGCCGGGATGTCCGCCAGGACGGCGGCGAGGCCGTCCCGGTCGGCCGTGTCGCAGGCGTGTGCGGTCGCCGTGGCGCCGAGTCCGGCGAGTTCGGCGATCAGTTCGCCGGCGGCGCCCGACCGGCTGACGAGCGCGAGGCGACGGACGCCGTACGCGGTGACCAGGTGCCGGGCGAGCACCGGTCCGAGGCCGCCGGTGGCACCGGTGAGCAGCACCGTGCCCTCGGGATCGAGGGCGGACTCCGGTGCGTCGGAGGGGACTTCGGCGCGCACCAGCCGGGGGGCGCGGGCGGTGCCGGCGCGCACCGCGAGCTGCGGTTCGCCGGAGGCCAGGACGGCGGGCAGTACGGCGTCGGCGTCCTCGCCCGGTTCGAGGTCGAGCAGCACGAACCGGTCCGGGTTCTCCGACTGCGCGGACCGCACCAGGCCCCATACGGCCGCCCCGGCCAGGTCCGGCACGTCCTCGCCCGCGACGCTCACCGCGCCCTCGGTGACGACGGCGAGCGGGCGGGGGTCGTCGTCCTGGAGGGCCGCGAGCGCGCTGTGCAGCGCCTCCCGTACGGCGGCCGCGTCCGTCCCCGGCGCGGTGCGCAGTACCCGGTGGCCGGTGTCGGGGGCGTCGGTGTCCAGGGTCAGCGGCTGCCAGTCGAGGGTGAACAGGGCGTCGGCGCCGGTGTCGCGGGCGCTGCGCAGGTGGGTGAGCGGGCGCGAGGCGAGGGAGGTGACCGTGGCGACCGGGGCGCCGGTGGCGTCGGCGAGGTCGACGGCGAAGGCGTGCGGTCCGGTGGGCACCAGCCGGGCGCGCAGCACGGAGGCGCCGACGGCGTGCAGGGTGACGCCCGCGAACATGAAGGGCAGCCGGGCGGTGTCGTCGGCGGATCCGTCGCCGAGCAGGGCCAGGGAGTGCAGGGCCGCGTCGAAGGCGGCGGGGTGCAGTCCGAAGCGTGGCGCGTCGGCGGCGGGCCGCTCGGGCAGCCGTACCTCGGCGAACACCTCGCCGTCGCGCCGCCAGGCGGCGGTCAGGGCCTGGAAGACGGGCCCGTACGCGAGGCCTGCGGCGGCGTGCCGCTCGTACAGGCCGCCGGTGTCGAGGGGTTCGGCGTCCTCGGGGGGCCAGACGTCCAGGCGGGTGCCCGGGGTGTCGGTGGCGGCGGTGAGGAGGCCGGAGGCGTGCAGGGTCCAGGGTTCGTCGGCGGGCAGGCTCTCGGCGCGGGCGTACACGTGGATCTGGCGGGCGCCGGACGCGTCGGGTGCGCCGACGGCGACCTGGACGCGCACGCCGTCGTCGGGGGGCAGCACCAGCGGTACCTCGAGGGCGAGTTCCTCCAGGCGTCCGCAGCCGACCTGGTCGCCGGCGCGGACGGCCAGCTCGACCATGGCGGTGCCGGGGACGACGACCGAGCCGCCCACGACGTGGTCGGCGAGCCAGGGGTGGCTGCGTACGGACAGCCGGCCGGTGAGCACGGCGCCGTCGGAGCCGGCGAGCATGGTGGCCGCGCCGAGCAGCGGGTGGTCGGCGGAGTCCAGGCCGGCGGAGCCGACGTCACCGACCGGCGCGGCCGTCTCGGGCCAGAACCGCTCGCGCTGGAAGGCGGTGGTGGGCAGGCCGACCGTGCGGGCGCCGGTGAACAGCGCGGTCCAGTCCACGGCCGCCCCGCCGGTGTACACCTGGGCCGCGGCGGTGAGCAGCGTCTCGGTCTCGTCGCGTGCCCGGCGGCCGGCGGCGGCCAGCACCGCGTCGGTGTCCGTGCCGTCGGCGGCCAGGCACTCGCGGGCCATGGCGGTCAGCACGGCGTCCGGGCCGATCTCGAGGAAGCGGGTGACGCCCGCGGCGGCGAGGGCGCGTATCCCGTCGTGGAAGCGGACCGCCTCGCGCACGTGCCGCACCCAGTACTCGGGGGTGGCGATGTCCTGGGTGGCGAGAGCGCCGGTGACGTTCGAGACCACCGGGACACCGGCCCGGTGGAAGGTCAGGGACTGCACGACCGAGCGGAAGTCGGCCAGCATCGGCTCCATGAGCGGCGAGTGGAAGGCGTGCGAGACCTTCAGCCGCCGGCTCCTGTCGAAGCGGGCGGCGATCGCCTCGGCCTCGGCGGCGTCGCCGGAGATCACCACGGACGCGGGACCGTTGACGGCGGCGATGCCGACCCGCTCGGTGAGCAGGGGGCGGACCTCGTCCTCGGCGGCGCGTACGGCGATCATGGCGCCGCCCTCGGGCAGCGCCTGCATGAGCCGGCCGCGCGCGGCCACCAGCGTGGTGGCGTCCCTCAGGTCCAGCACCCCCGCGACATGGGCGGCGGCGATCTCGCCGATGGAGTGTCCGGCCAGGTAGTCGGGGGTGAGGCCCCAGGACTCCAGCAGCCGGTACAGGGCGACCTCGAAGGCGAACAGCGCGGTCTGGGTGCGGGCGGTGCGGTTCAGCGGCTCGGGGTCGTCGCCGAGGACGAGGTCGCGCAGGCCGTCGTCGCCGGACAGGGCGCAGATCTCGTCGAAGACGCGGGCGAAGACCGGGAAGTGCGCGGACAGCTCCCGGCCCATGCCGGCGCGCTGCGATCCCTGCCCGGTGAAGAGGAAGGCGGTCTGTCCCTTGCGGACCCGGCCGTGGGCCGCGCCCGGGCCGCCCTCGGCGACAGCGGTCATGGCCGTGACCAGCGCGTCGCGGTCGGCGCCGAGGACCACGGCCCGGTACCGGTGTGCGGTGCGGGTGGCGGCCAGGGAGTGCGCGACGTCCACCGGGTCCAGTTCGCCGGCGGCGGCGACCAGGCGGGCGGCCTGCTCGCGCAGCGCGCGCTCGGTACGGCCGGAGACGACCCAGGGCACGAGCGGCGGCGCGGTACGCGGTCCGCTCTCCGCCGCTTCCTCGGCGGGGGCCTCCTCCAGGATGGTGTGCGCGTTGGTGCCGCTGGCGCCGAAGGAGGACACGGCGGCCCGGCGCGGCCGGCCGGGGTCGGTCCAGGGCCGGTTCTCCGTCAGCAGCCGGACCTGGCCCTGGTCCCAGTCGATCTTGGTGGACGGTTCGCCGGCGTGCAGCGACTTGGGCAGCACACGGTGCCGTATCGCCATGACCGCCTTGATGATGCCGGCGACGCCGGCCGCGGCCTGGGTGTGCCCGATGTTGGACTTGACCGACCCGAGCCACAGCGGGGCGTCCGCGGGCCGGTCCTGGCCGTAGGTGGCCAGCAGCGCCTGCGCCTCGATCGGGTCGCCCAGCGTGGTGCCGGTGCCGTGCGCCTCCAGCAGGTCCACGTCGGCCGGTCCGAGCTGCGCGCCCGCCAGCGCGGCCCGGATGACGCGCTGCTGGGACGGCCCGTTGGGCGCGGTCAGCCCGTTGGAGGCGCCGTCCTGGTTGACGGCGGAGCCGCGGACGACGGCCAGTACCTCATGGCCGTTGCGCCGGGCGTCGCTGAGCCGCTCCAGCGCCAGCATGCCGGCGCCCTCGCTCCAGCCGGTGCCGTCGGCGCCGTCCGCGAAGGACTTGCAGCGGCCGTCCAGGGCGAGGCCGCGCTGCCGGGAGAAGGCGATGAAGTTGCCCGGGGTGGACATCACGGTCGCGCCGCCCGCCAGGGCGAGGGTGCACTCCCTGTTGCGCAGTGCCTGTACGGCGAGGTGCACCGCGACGAGCGCCGAGGAGCAGGCGGTGTCGATGGTGACGGCCGGGCCCTCCAGGCCGAGGGCGTAGGAGATACGGCCGGAGATGACGGCGGCCAGCACGCCGGTGCCGAGGGCCGCCTCGCTGTCCTCCGGCATCTTCGCCAGCAGGTCCTTGTAGTCCTGGCCGTTGGTGCCCGCGAACACGCCGACGCGGGTGCCGTGCGCCGAGTCGGGGGCGATCCGGGCCCGTTCCAGGGCCTCCCACGACACCTCCAGCAACAGCCGCTGCTGGGGGTCCATCGCGACCGCCTCGCGGGGGCTGATGCCGAAGAAGTCCGGCTCGAATCCGGCCGCCTCGGTGAGGAATCCGCCGCGTGTGACGTAGCTCTTGCCGGTGGCGTCCGGGTCGGGGTCGTAGAGCGCGTCGACGTCCCAGCCCCGGTCGTCGGGGAAGTCACCGATGGCGTCGGTGCCGTCGTGGACGAGCCGCCAGAACTCCTCCGGGGTGGTGACGCCGCCGGGGAAGCGGCAGCTCATCCCGACGATGGCGATGGGTTCCCGGTCCTGGGTCTCCACCTCGCGCAGCCGCTGACGGGTCTGGGCCAGATCGGTGGAGACCCGCTTGAGGTAGGAGAGCAGCTTTTCGTCGTTGGTCATCGGGTGTCGCCACTCCTGTGCGAAGAGGTGGGCTGCGGTGGGGCCGGGGTGTCGTGGGAGGGTCGCCTCACGCCGAGCCGAGTTCGTTGTCGATGAAGGCGAAGACGTCGTCGGCGGAGGCTTCCTCCAGCCGTCCGGCGACGGCGGCGGCATCCTGGCCGAGGGTCTTGTTCAGCTCGGTGAGCAGCGACTGGAGGCGGGTGGTGATGCGGCCCTGCTCGATGTCCTCGGCGGTGAGGCCGCCGAGCCGGGTGGCGACCCGGTCGAGTTCGGCGACGACCGAGTCCACGGAGGTGTCGGCGCCCGCGAGTTCGGTGCCCAGGTGCTTGGCGAGGGCGGCGGGGGTGGCGTAGTCGAAGATGAGGGTGGCCGGCAGCGGCACCCCGGCGGCGCTGCTGATCCGGTTGCGCAGGTCGACGGAGGTGAGGGAGTCGAAGCCGAGGTCGCGGAAGGCGGTGGTCGGCTCGACCGCGTCGGCGCCGGCGTAGCCGAGGACCGCGGCGGCCTGGCCGCACACCAGCTCCTGCAGGGCGCGCTCGCGTTCGCCGCCGGTGAGGCCTGCGAGCTTCTCGGCGAAGCCGTCGGCCGCCCCCGCGTCGGCGGGGCCGCCCGTGCCGCGCCGCGTCTCGGGCAGGGAGGACAGCAGGGCGCTGGGCCGGGACGAGGTGAACGCGGGCGCGAACACGGACCAGTCGACGTCGGCGACGGTGACGGTGGTGTCGCCGCCGTCCAGGGCGCGCTGCAGCGCGGTGAGCGCCCGGTCGGGGGCGAGGAGGGACATGCCCATCGCGCGGGCGGCCGAGCGGACGGTGCCGTGGGCGGCCATGCCCTCGCCGCCCCACGGGCCCCAGGCCACCGAGGTGGCGGGCAGCCCGGCCGCGCGCCGGTGCTCCGCGAGGGCGTCGAGGAAGGCGTTGGCGGCGGCGTAGTTGGCCTGTCCCGCGCCGCCCACGGTGGCGGTCAGGGAGGAGAAGAGCACGAACGCCGTCAGGTCCCGGTCCGCGGTCAGCTCGTGCAGGTGGCGGGCGGCGTCCGCCTTGGGGGCGAGGACGCCGGTGAACCGTTCGGGGGTGAGCGAGTCCAGGACACCGTCGTCGAGTACGCCGGCCAGGTGCAGCACGGCGGTGAGGGGGTGCTCCTCGGGTACGGAGTCCAGCAGCGCGGCCAGCGCCTGCCGGTCGGCGACGTCGCACGCGGCGAGGGTCACTTCGGCACCGCTGTCGGTGAGTTCGCGGACGAGGTCGGCGGCGCCGGGCGCGTCCGTGCCGCGGCGCGAGGTCAGCAGCAGGTGGTCGGCGCCCTCGGCGGCGAGCCACCGGGCGACGGCCGCGCCGACGGCTCCGGTGGCACCGGTGACCAGTACCGTGCCGGACGGCTTCCAGGGGGCGCCGGCGCGGGCCGGGGCGTGCTCCAGCCGGCGGCCGTAGGCACCGGACTCGCGGATGACGACCTGGTCCTCGCCACCGGCGTCGCCGAGGAGCGCGGCCAGCCGGGCGATGGTCTGCGGGCCGGTCTCGGCGGGCAGGTCGACCAGTCCGCCCCAGCGGTCGGGGTGTTCCAGGGCGGCGACCCGGCCGAGGCCCCACACGGGGGCCTGGGCGAAGCCGGTGACCGCGGCGGCGGGCCCGTGGGCGACGGCGTCGCGCGTGACGCACCACAGCGGGGCGGTGATCCCGGCGTCCCCGAGGGCCTGTACGAGGGCGGCGGTGGCGGCCGGTTCGGTGCCGGGCGCCAGCAGGGACAGGACGCCGTCGGCGGCACCGCGGCCGGCGAGCAGCCCGGCGAGTTCCGTGCGGCCGGCCGTGCCGGGGGCCGTGAGGGTGTCGACGGTGAGACCGTGGTCGGTGAGTCCGGCCAGGACAGCGGTCGTCCAGGGGTCGTCGCCGGCGGGGACGACCGCCAGCCAGTGGCCGCCGAGTGCCGGGGTGGCGGCGGGTGCCAGGGGTTCCCAGGCGACGCGGTGCCGCCAGCGGTCGGCGGTGGCGTGGGCCTGCCGCTGCTCGTGCCAGGCCGCGAGGGCCGGTACGACGGCGGCGACGGACGTCTCGTCGGCGACACCGAGCGTGGCGGCGACCGCGGGCACGTCCTGGTCCCGGACCAGTTCCCAGAACGGGTCGGCGGCGTCACCGCCCGCACGGGCCGCCGCCGAGCGCTCGGCCTGGAGGATGGGGGCGTCCTCCCAGTGCCGGTCGCGGCGGAAGGGGTAGGTGGGCAGGTCGACCTTGCGGCCCCCGGCGAACACCACCGACCAGTCGGGGCCGGTGCCGGTCAGGTGCAGGCGGCAGACGGCGTCGACGAGGGCGGCGTCCTCGGCGCGGTCGCGCCGCTGGGTGCCGATGACGTCGGGCACGACGTCCTGCGCCATGTTGGTGAGCACCGCGTCGGGGCCGACCTCCAGGAAGCGGGTGGCGCCCTCGGCGGCCAGCGAGGTGACGCCGTCGTGGAAGCGGACGGCCTCGCGGACGTGCCGTACCCAGTAGTCGGGGGACGTCAGCTCGTCGGCCATGCGGCCGGTGACGTTGGAGACGACCGGCAGGGCGGGCTCGTGGAAGGTGAGTCCCGACAGCACCTCACGGAAGGCGTCGAGCATGGGGTCCATGCGGCGGGAGTGGAAGGCGTGCGACACCTTCAGCCGGGTGGACTTCTCCACCCGCGCGGCGACCGCGAGCACGGCGTCCTCGTCACCGGAGACGACCACCGCGCGCGGGCCGTTGACGGCGGCGATGTCGACGCCGTCGGTGAGCAGCGGCGTGATCTCGGCCTCGGTGGCCAGCAGGGACACCATCGCGCCGCCGGCCGGGAGTTCCTGCATCAGCCGGCCGCGGGCGGCGACCAGGGCGACCGCGTCCGCCAGCTCCAGGACGCCGGCGACGTGCGCGGCGACGACCTCGCCGATGGAGTGCCCGGCGAGCAGGTCCGGGCGGACACCCCAGTGCTCCAGCAGCCGGTACAGGGCGGTCTCGAAGGTGAACAGGGCCGCCTGGGTGTACATGGTCTGGTTCAGCGGCGACGTGGCGGGGTCGGCGTCCTCGTCAAACATCACCTCGCGCAGCGGACGGTCCAGGTGGGCGTCGAAGGCGGCGCAGATCTCGTCGAAGGCGGCGGCGAACACCGGGAACGCGGCGTGCAGGGTGCGGCCCATGCCGGGCCGCTGGGAGCCCTGGCCGGAGAACAGCATGCCGAGGCGGCCGGGTTCGGGGGCCGCCACCGCGGCATGGGTGCCGTCGGCGACGGCGCGCAGACCGGCCAGCAGCTCGTCCCGGTCGCGGCCGGTGACGGCGGCCCGGTGGGGGAACACGGTGCGCGTGGTGGCCAGTGAGTGCCCGACGTCGTACGGGTCGAGGTCGGCGGCGGCGGCGAGCAGCCGCTCCGCCTGCCGCTGGACGGCGTCGGAGCCCTTGCCGGACAGCACCCACGGTACGACGGGCAGCGCGGCGCGCTCCGGGGCGGCCGGGTCGGTCGCGACGGGCGGAGCCTGCTCCAGGATGGTGTGGGCGTTGGTGCCGGAGATGCCGAAGGAGGAGACACCGGCGCGCCGGGGGCGTCCGTCGGGGGTGTCCCAGGGCTGGGCCTCGGTGAGCAGCCGGACGTCGCCCGCGCTCCAGTCGACGGCGGTGCTCGGCGTCTCGACGTGCAGGGTGCGCGGCAGGGTGCCGTGGCGCATCGCCATGACCATCTTGATGACGGCGCCGACACCGGCGGCGGCCTGCGGGTGGCCCATGTTGGACTTGATGGAGCCGAGCCAGAGCGGCTGGTTCCCGGGCCGGTCCTGCCCGTAGGCGGCGATGACGGCCTGGGCCTCGATGGGGTCGCCGAGGGTGGTGCCGGTGCCGTGCGCCTCGACCGCGTCGATGTGGTGCGGGGCGAGCCGGGCGTCGGCGAGGGCCTGCTGGATGACCCTGATCTGGGCGGGGCCGCTGGGCGCGGTCAGGCCGTTGGAGGCGCCGTCCTGGTTGACGGCTGAGCCGCGGACGACGGCGAGCACCTCGTGGCCGTTGCGCAGCGCGTCGGAGAGCCGCTCCACGAGCAGCATGCCGGCGCCCTCGGCCCAGGCGGCGCCCGCCGCGTCGTCGGAGAAGGAGTGGCAGCGGCCGTCGGGGGACAGCGCGCGGCGCTCGCTGAACTCGATGAACATCTCGGGGCTGGCCATGACGGCGGCGCCGCCCGCCAGGGCCAGGGAGCACTCCCCCTTGCGCAGCGACTGGATCGCCGAGTGCAGCGCGACCAGGGAGGAGGAGCAGGCGGTGTCCATGGTGACCGCGGGGCCCTCCAGGCCCAGGGTGTAGGCGATGCGGCCGGAGACGATGCTGCCGGAGATGGTGCCGCCGATGTAGTCGTGGTGCATCAGCCCGACGAAGACACCGGTCGGGGAACCCTTGACCGTGGTGGGGTCGATGCCCGCGCGCTCGAACGCCTCCCAGGTGACCTCCAGCAGCAGCCGCTGCTGCGGGTCGGTGCCGGGCGCGTCCTTGGGGCTGATGCCGAAGAACGCGGGGTCGCACTCGGCGGCGTCGTGCAGGAAGCCGCCGTGGCGGACGTAGGACTTGCCGGGGGCGCCGGGCTCGGGGTCGTAGATCGCCTCGACGTCCCAGCCGCGGTCGGTGGGGAACTCGGTGACGACGTCGATGCCCTCGTCGACGATCCGCCACAGGTCCTCCGGGGTGCGCACCCCGCCGGGGTAGCGGCAGCCCATGCCGATGATGGCGACGGGCTCGCGGTCCTGCTCCTCCAGCTCCCGTACGCGGCGGCGGCTGCGCTCCAGCTCGGTCGTGGCCCGCTTGAGGTAGTCGCGGAGCTTGCCGGCCGTGGCCGAGTCTTCCATCACTGGGCTCCCAGTTCGTTGTCGATCCTGGCGAAGAGTTCGTCGTCGCTGGCGTCCCGGAAGTCCTCCGGTCCCTCGGGCGCGGTGTGCCGTCCGTGGGTGTCCTGCCAGCTGCGCAGCAGCGCTTCGAGTCGGGCGGTGACGCGGGTGTGGCTGCCGTCCTGGTCGGGCAGGGCGTGCAGGGCCGCCTCGAGGCGGTCCAGCTCGGCCAGCGCGGACCGGGCCTGGTCGGCCGGTCCGGGCACGAGCGCGGTCTTGAGGTGTGCGGCGAGGGTGAGGGGCGTGGGCTGGTCGAAGACCAGCGTGGCCGGGAGGGTGAGGCCGGTGGCGCCGGCGAGGAGGTTGCGCAGTTCGACGGCGGCGAGCGAGTCGAAGCCCATCTCCTGGAAGGCGCGGCCGGGGTCCACCGATTCGGACGAGGGGTGCCCGAGCACACCGGCGACGTGGGTGCGGACCAGCTCCAGCAGGGCGCGGTCGCGTTCGGCGTCGGCCAGCGGCGCCAGCCGGGCCCGCCAGGAGTCGGCGGGGGCGCCCGCGCCGGGCTCGGCACCGCGTCGCCGGGCGGGCCGTACCAGGCCGCGCAGGAGCGCGGGTACGCCGTCGGGCCGGGCGCGCACCGCGGCGGCGTCCAGGCGGACGGGCACCAGTACGGCGTCCTCGGCGCCGAGGCCGGCGTCGAAGGTGCGCAGTCCCTGGGCGGGCGTCAGCGGCGGCAGTCCGAGCCGGCGCAGCCGTTCCAGGTCGGCGGCGCCGATGCCGGCGCTCATGCCGCCGGAGCCGGACCACAGGCCGTAGGCGAGGGAGACGGCGGGCAGTCCGAGCGAGCGGCGGTGGGCGGCGAGGCCGTCGAGGAAGGTGTTGGCGGCGGCGTAGTTGGCCTGGCCCCCGCCGACCAGCCAACCCGCGGTGGAGGACAGCAGGACGAACGCCGACAGGTCCTTGTCGCGGGTCAGTTCGTGCAGGTTCCAGGCGGCGTCCACCTTGGGCCGCAGCACCCGGTCGACCTTGTCCGGGCCGAGGGTGGCCAGCACACCGTTGTCGACGACGCCGGCGGCGTGCACCACGGCCCGTACGTCGTGCCCGGCGAGCAGCGCGGCCAGCTCGCCGCGGTCGGCGGCGTCGCACCGGGCGAGTGTGACCTCGGCGCCCGACTCCGCGAGGCTGTCGCGCAGTTCGGCGGCTCCGGGGGCGTCCGCGCCGCGCCGGCCGGCCAGCAGCAGGCGCCGTACGCCGTGCTCGGTGACCAGGTGACGGGCGATCAGGGCACCGAGGCCGCCGGTGCCGCCGGTGATGAGGACGGTGCCGTCCGGGTCCCAGGCGGCCGGGCCGCCGGGCTTGGCGCGGGCCAGCCGCGGCACCCGCACCTCGCCGTCCCGGACCGCGACCTCCGGTTCGCCGGAGGCGAGCGCGGCGGCGAGGGCGGGGCCCGGTGCGGCACTGGCGTCAGTGTCGATCAGCAGGAAGCGGCCGGGGTTCTCGGCCTGGGCCGCGCGTACGAGTCCGTAGAGGGGGGCGTGGGTGAGGTCGCCGGTGCGCAGCAGTACGGCGAGCCGGCGGTCGGCACAGCGCTCGTCGGCCGGCCAGGCGCGCAGTGTGTCCAGTGCGGCGTTCACCCGCTCCCGGACCAGGCCGGGCAGGTCCGGCACGACGTCGGGGGCGGCCGGTACGGCCAGCACCACCAGGCCGGGCACCGGGCCGGCGGCGGCGAGGGCGGCCAGGTCGGCGTGGTGGGGCGCGTCGAGGCCGGTGTCGGCCGTACCGGTGTCGGCCGTGCCGGTATCACCGCGGCCGGTGTCGGCCGTGCCGGTGTCCGGCAGGCCGCACACCGCCAGGGCGGGGGTGTCCGCGGCGGTCGCCGGGGTGGGCGCCGGGACGAGGTCGACCCGGTACAGCGGGTCGTCACCGTCCCCGGCGAGCTGCTCGGCGGAGACGGGGCGGGCCACGAGGCTGCGCACGGTCGCGACGGGCGCGCCGGTGGCGTCGGCGAGGGCGAGGGTGACGGCGTCGGCGCCGGACGGGGACAGACGCAGGCGCAGGGTGTCGGTGCCGGCCGCGTGCAGGGTGACACCGCCCCAGGCGAACGGCAGTACCGCCTGGCCCCCGGGCAGATCCAGCAGGTTGACGTGCAGGACCGCGTCCAGGAGCGCCGGGTGCACCCCGAAGGCGGTGGCGGTGGCGCGGGCGCTCTCGGGCAGGGCCGCCTCGGCGAACAGCTCCTCACCCCGGCGCCACATGGCGCGCAGGCCCTGGAAGACCTCGCCGTAGCCGTAGCCGGTGCGGGCCAGGCCGGGGTAGAGGCCGTCCAGGTCCACGGGTTCGGCGTCCTGGGGCGGCCAGTCGGTCAAGGAGACCGGGCTCCCCTCGTCCGTCCCGGACACGACGCCGGCGGCGTTGCGTGTCCACGCGGCGTCGGGGGCGCCGGCACGGCGGGACCAGACGGTCAGCTCGCGCCGTCCGTCGCGTTCGCCGCCTACGGCCACCTGCACGGCCAGCGCGCCCTGCTCGGGCAGGATCAGCGGGGCGTGCAGGGTGAGTTCCTCGACGGTGTCGCAGCCGGTGCGCTCCGCCGCCTGGAGCGCCATCTCGACGAAGGCGGTACCGGGCAGCAGCACCGTGCCGTGCACGGCGTGGTCGGCGAGCCACGGATGAGAGGCGCGGGAGAGCCGGCCGGTGAGCACCGCTCCCCCGCTGTCGGGCAGATCGGTCGCGGCGGTCAGCAACGGATGGCCGGTGGCGTTCTGCCCGAGGCCGTCGGCGTCGCCGCTGCCGCCGGCGGTGGCCTCGAGCCAGAGGCGTTCGCGCTGGAAGGCGTAGGTGGGCAGGCCGGTGTGCCGGGCGGCGTGCGGGGCGAAGAACGCCGCCCAGTCCACGGCGGTGCCGGCCGCGTGCAGCCGGGCCACGGCCGTGACCAGGTCCCGTTCCTCGTCGCCGTCGCGGCGCAGTCCGGCGACGGTCACGCTGTCCTCGGGCACGCAGTCCACGGCCAGGGCGGTGAGGGCGGCGTCCGGGCCGACTTCGAGGAACGCCCGGACGCCCAGCTCGTGCAGGGCGGTCATGGCGGGAGCGAAGCGGACGGGCCGGCGGACGTGCTCGACCCAGTAGCCGGCGGTGGCCGTCAGGCCGGGGTCGGCGAGGGCACCGGTGAGCGTGGAGACGATCGGGATCCGCGCCGCCTCGAAGGAGCAGCGGGCCGCGGCCTCGGCGAAGTCGGCCAGCATCGGCTCCATCAGGGGCGAGTGGAAGGCGTGCGAGACCTTCAGCCGCTTGCCGTTGCCGAAGCGGGCCGCGAGGGCGTCCACGGCGTCCTCGGCACCGGAGATCACCACGGAGCGGGGGCCGTTGACGGCGGCGAGGCCGACCCGGTCGTCCAGGTGGGGAGCCACGTCCTCCTCGGTGGCGCGCAGCGCCGCCATGGCGCCGCCCGCGGGCAGGGCCGCCATCAGGGTGCCGCGAGCGAGTACGAGCCGGACGGCGTCCGGCAGGGACAGCACCCCGGCGACATGGGCGGCGGACAGTTCGCCGACGGAGTGTCCGGCCAGGTAGTCGGGGGTCACCCCCCAGGACTCCAGCATGCGGTACAGGGCCACTTCGGTGGCGAAGAGGGCGATCTGCGCGTAGTCGGTACGGGTCAGCAGGGCGGCGTCGGTGTCGATCACCTCGGCGAGCGGCTTCTCCAGGCTCCGGTCGGCGAGCGCGCACACCGCGTCGAACGCCTCGGCGTACACCGGGAAGGCCCGGTGCAGGGCCCGGCCCATGCCGGGCCGCTGCGCTCCCTGGCCGGTGAACAGGAAGGCCGTCTTGCCGCCCGCCCGGGTGAGCGGCGCCGCGGCGGCGAGCCCGGCGAGCAGTTCGCCGGTGTCCCGGCCGACCGCGACGGCGCGGTGCTCGAAGCGGGCGCGGGTGGTGGCCAGTGACAGACCCAGGTCGGCCGGGCGGGTGCCGGGGTGCGCGTCGAGGTGGCCGCGGAGACGGGCGATCTGTCCGGTGAGGGCCTGGCGGGTACGGCCCGAGACGATCCAGGGAAGCCAGGCGCCGTCCCGCGCGCGCCGGCCGCCCCCGTCCTCGGCCGGAACCGGCTCGGCGGGCGGCTGTTCGAGGATGACGTGGGCGTTGGTGCCGCTGATGCCGAAGGAGGAGACGGCGGCGCGGCGGGGCCTTCCGGTGCCGGGCCACGGGCGCCGCTCAAGGGCCAGCTCGACGGCTCCCGCGCTCCAGTCCACCTGGTCGGTGGGGGCGTCGACGTGGAGCGTCGGGGGCACTTCACCGTGCCGCATGGCCAGCACCATCTTGATGACCCCGGCGACGCCCGCGGCGGCCTGGGTGTGCCCGAGGTTGGACTTGACCGAGCCCAGCAGCAGCGGCTGCGCGCGGTCCTGGCCGTAGGTTGCGAGCAGGGCCTGGGCCTCGATGGGGTCACCGAGGGAGGTTCCGGTGCCGTGTGCCTCGACCACGTCGACGTCGGCGGCGGTGAGCCCGGCACCGGCCAGCGCCTGCCGGATGACGCGCTGCTGGGAGGGGCCGTTGGGCGCGGTCAGGCGGCTGCTGGCGCCGTCGGAGTTGACGGCGCTGCCCCGGACGACCGCGAGCACCGGGTGGCCGTTGCGCTGGGCGTCGGCGAGCCGTTCCAGCAGCAGCATGCCGGCGCCCTCGCCCCAGCCGGTGCCGTCGGCCGCCGCCGCGAACGCCTTGCAGCGCCCGTCCGGGGCGAGTCCGCGCTGGCGGCTGAAGTCGATGAACGTCTCCGGCGTGGACATCACGGTGACGCCGCCGGCGAGGGCGAGCGAGCACTCGCCCGACTGCAGCGCCCGCACCGCCCAGTGCAGGGCGACCAGGGAGGAGGAACAGGCGGTGTCGACGGTGACCACCGGGCCTTCGAGGCCGAAGGTGTAGGCGACGCGCCCGGAGGCGATGCTGGCGGCGCTGCCGTTGGCGAGGTAGCCGTCGAGGTCGTCGGGTACGGAGGTGAGCCGGTTGGCGTAGTCGTTGTACATCACGCCGGCGAACACGCCGGTGCGGCTGCCGCGCAGGGCGGCCGGGACGATGCCGGCCCGCTCGAAGGCCTCGTGGGCGGTCTCCAGCAGCAGTCGCTGCTGCGGGTCCATGGCGAGGGCCTCGCGGGGGCTGATGCCGAAGAAGTCGTAGTCGAAGTCGGCGGCGTCGTGCAGGAATCCGCCGGTGCGGGCGTAGGTCCTGCCGGGCCGCTCCGGGTCGGGGTCGTAGAGGGCGTCCACGTCCCATCCCCGGTCGGCCGGGAAGTCGGACACCGCGTCGGTGCCGGACGCGACCAGGTCCCACAGTTCCTCGGGAGTGGTGACGCCACCCGGGTAGCGGCAGCCGATGCCGACCACGGCGACGGGGCCGTGTGCGCGTTGTTCGTTCTCACGCAGCCGCCGCCGTGCCTCCCGCAGTTCCGCGGTGGTCCGCTTGAGGTAGTCGAGCAGTTGCTCTTCGTTGTTCACCAGCGCGCCATCCGATCGAGATCGAAGTGAGGGCCTGGGCCGTGCGGATCGCCTCCGGACGGTTTCCGGTCCGCTTCCCCTCCGTTGTCGGAGGCTAGGCAGGCGGCGATGACGCAAGACACCCCTACGGCCCCCAGGGGACCCCTGCGGCCGGGTAAGGGGTCCCGGGCGACGATCTCCTCGCGGCGGCTGCCGCGGCGGTCGTACTCCGGGGTCAGCGCAGCGCGACGAGCGCGATGGCGGCGCCCGCGCAGACCGGTCCGGCCGTCTGCCCGCCCGCTCGGCACCGCTGGGCGGTCGTGGCGCCGGGCGTGGTGTGCACGGTGCGTGAGAGTGTGGCCGGAGGCAGGCGCGGCGGGCGAGACGGAGCACCTCATGGACTGGTGTGGGTTCGCGCAGCAGATGGCTTCCATGGCGCGGTCGCTGCTGGCACAGAAGTCGATCGCGGATACGCTGCGGAGCATCACGTCGTCGGCGACCGAGCTGGTGGAGGGGTGCGACGCGGCCGGCATCCTGGTCCTGCGCGGGCTGGAGGTGGAGACGCTGGCCCCGACCGACCAGGTGGTCGTCGACAGTGACCGGCTGCAGGAGCGCCTGCGCGAGGGCCCCTGCTTCGACGCCGCTCGCGGCCGGGCGGGCGAGCACGTCTTCCGCATCGCCGACTTCACGGCCGAACAGCCCCGCTGGGCCGCCTTCTCCGCCCAGGCCCGGGCTCTCGGGCTGGGCAGCATGATGGGGTTTCTGCTCTACACCGAGGACGAGGACCTCGGCGCGCTGAACTGCTACTCACGCAGAGCCGGTGCGTTCACCGACGTCAGTGAGACGGCCGGCTGGCTGCTGGCCTCCCATGCCGCGGTCGCGTTCTCCAGCGCGCGCACCCATGCCCAGATGCAGCAGGCCGTCGCCACCCGCCACACGATCGGCGAGGCCATGGGCATCCTCATGGGCGGCCACCACCTCAGCGAGGACCAGGCGTTCGACGTGCTGCGCCGCTACTCGCAGGAGCGGAACATCAAACTGCGGGAGGTCGCCCGCCGGGTGTGCGAGCGGGGTGGCTTGTAGACGGCGCCCCGGCGTCCGCCGGCCTGAAGACACCGGCGCGTCCCGGGACTCGTGAGCCACGGGCACACCTCGCCCCCTCGGGTCTCCTGTCATGTTTCAGACATGCCCCTGACCCGGGTGGGACGTGCGGAACGGGCCGTATACGGGCCCGTCGGGAGCGTGCGGAGCGGCGAGGAGACAGGTCCGGTGCCCGCACCGTTGGCCAAGGCTGTCGGCCCTGCCTGCGGGAACGGCACTTCGCACCCCCGTGCCCACCAGTCCCTCCGCAATGCGGTACGGGTGCCCGCGGCGGGCCGCGAAACATTCGGGCAACGTTCAAGCAAGATCTATTCGCCGACTCGGGTGGCAGAATTTCGGCGACCGCTCCGCACGGCCTCGGCCACCGGATTGACGCGGCCTGAACCGGGTTTTAGTGTGACCCCTCGTGCGGCCAGCAGGTAACTGAACGAAACGGTCTTATCACGTCCGGAGGGGCGGTCAGTATGCCCGCAATCCCGTCGCCGACGCCTCCTACTCTTGTTCATATACTCCGGGACAGAGCAGTAGGGAATCCTCACGGCACCGCATACGTTTTCCTCGCCGACGGCGAGGACGACGTACGCGAGATCAGCTATCGGCACCTGTACACCGCCGCCGCGGAGGTGGCGGGCACGCTGCGCACGGCGCACGAGCCGGGCGAGCGGGCGCTGCTCCTCTTCCCTCCGGGCCTCGACTACATCACCGCGTTCTTCGGATGTCTGCTCGCGGGCGTCGTGGCCGTACCGGCCTACCCGCCCCAGGACGCGCGCGGCCTCGGCCGGCTGAACGCCATCGTCGCCGACGCCGGGGCGAGCATCGCCCTGACCACGAAGGATCTGCTGCCGCTCACCCGGTCCGCGCTGGACGCCCCACTGGAGTGGATCGCGACCGACGCGACGGGGACCGGGGTTCCGCGGGCGGGTGCGCCGAGCGCGTCCGGCGCCGGCTCCGACCCCGTCACCGCGAGGCCGGGCGATCTGGCCTTCCTCCAGTACACCTCCGGCTCGACCCGCCTTCCGCGCGGCGTCATGCTGACGCACGCGAACCTCGTCCACAATCTGCGGGCCATCTACCGGTCGTTTGCCGGGACCGCTCACGACGTCATGGTCAGCTGGCTTCCCCCGTATCACGACATGGGCCTTATCGGCGCCATATTGGAGCCTCTTTACGGCGGCTTTCCCGGCGTTCTCATGTCTCCGCTGCATTTCCTTCAGAAGCCGTACCGCTGGCTGAAAGCAATCTCCGTGCACCGGGGCACGATCAGCCCGTCTCCGAATTTCGGATACGAACTGTGTCTGCGAAAGATCGACGACCGGCAGCGGGCGTCACTCGATTTGTCGTCCTGGTGTGCGGCGGTGAACGGTGCGGAACCGGTCCGCGTGGAGACGGTCGAGCGGTTCACCGAGCGGTTCACCCCTGTCGGCTTCGATCCCGCTGCCTTCCGCCCCAGTTACGGCCTGGCGGAGGCGACCCTGCTGGTGACCGCCGACCCGCTCGGTGAGGGGGTGCGCCGCTTCCCGGTCGAGGGCGTGTCCAGGATCGCCTGCGGCACGGCTCGCGGCGACCAGTCCGTCGTCGTGGTGGACACCGCCACCCTCGCGCCGGCCGCGGCCGGGCAGGTCGGAGAGGTCTGGGTGTCGGGGCCCAGCGTCTCCCAGGGCTACTGGGGCCGCCCCGCCGAGAGCACGGCGCTGTTCGGCGCCACCCTGCCGGACGGGCGCGGGCCGTATCTGCGCACCGGCGACCTGGGCGCGCTGGACGAGAAGGGCGCGCTCGCGGTCACGGGCCGGCTGAAGGACCTGCTCATCCTGCGTGGCCGCAATGTGTATCCGCACGACGTGGAGGGCGCCGCCGAGCGGAGTCACCCCGCCCTGCGGCCCGGATGCGGGGCGGCCTTCACCGTTCCCGTGGACGGTGAGGAGCGGCTGGTCCTGGTGTTCGAGGCCGCGGACGGCGCGGACACCGAGGCCGTCGCCCTCGCCACCCGCCAGGCGGTGCGCGAGGACTGCGATGCCGACCTCCACGAACTCGTGCTCATACCGCCCCGCAGTATCCCCAAGACCTCCAGCGGCAAGATCCAGCGGCGCGCCACACGGGAGGCGTACCTGTCCGGAACCCTGTCGCGGACCGGCGGCTGGCGGCCCGGCGGCGCGACGGCACCCGGCGCGCAGGCCGCCGTTCCTCCGCGCACACCCCTGGAGTCGCTGATCGCCCGTATCTGGGCCGAGTTGCTCGGCCAGGCCGAGGTCGGGATCCACGACGACTTCTTCGCCTCGGGCGCGCAGTCCCTCCTCCTGTCCCAGCTCGCCGTACGCATCGAGGCGGAGCTGCCGGTACGTGTCACGGCCGGCGACCTCTTCCAGGCGTCGACGGTCGCGAAGCTGGCCGAGCTGCTGGAGAGCAGACCGCTGACCGTGGACGACGAACAGGTCACCGGCCTGATCGCGCGCAGTGACAACGGCTGAACAGCGCACGCACACGCCTTCGACCGAGGGCTCACCGTTCCCGACGCACGTCGATCCCGGCAGGGGAGCACATGGATACCACGGACGTGGTGGAAACGCTGGACAAACTGGTCGCCGACTCAACCGACCACCACTACAGCCCCTATACGCGCTTCGACTGGGTCGACGAACTCGCCGAGGAGCAGTGGTGGATGACGCCCGACCTGCTCACCGTGGCGGGAACACGGCACGCCCGGGAACTGGACGACAAAGTGCTCATGAGGCTGAGCAAGTGGGAGAGCGTCAACTTCTTCAGCCTCAACATCCACGGCATACGTGAGCTGCTCATCGAGGTCACCCGGCGTATCCACACCCGGGGCTTCGAGCTGCCCTCCGAGTTCTTCCACCGCTTCCTGGGCGAGGAGAACGGACACATGTGGTTCTTCGCGCAGTTCTGTCTGCGCTACGGCGGCAAGATCTACCCGGACAAGTCGCTGCCGGTCGCCACGGCCGAGGAGGACGCCGCTGTGGCCAACTTCCTCGTCTTCGCCCGCATCCTCATCTTCGAGGAGCTGGTCGACCACTTCAACATCAGGATGGGGCGCGACACGCTGCTGCACCCCCTGATCCGGGAGGTCAACCAGGTTCACCACGACGACGAGTGGCGGCACATCATCATGGGACGCAAGCTCGTCGGGCTCCTGTACGAGCCCCTGCGGGCGCGCGGCGACCAGGAGCTGCGGACGCGTCTCGACCTGTACCTCCGGCGCTACATCACCGCGAGCGCGCAGTCGCTCTACAACCCGACGGTGTACCGGGACGCCGGAATCCCCGAGGCTTTCGCCTTCCGTGAGGAGTTGCTGCGGGACCCGGCGCGTGTCGCCCACCACGAGACGTTCTTCAAGCGCGTCACCCGGTTCCTGGTGAGCCAGGAGATCATCACCGGGTCTCCGTTCCAGGGGGCGGTGGCCTGATGGGTTCCGACGTGATCGAGCAGGTGCGGTCCTGGCTGCTGGCGCGCAATCCGGAGGTCACCGCGATCGGCTGGGACGAGGACCTCATCGACAGCCGTCTCATCGACTCCCTCGACTTCCCCCAGCTGCTGCTGCTGTTGGAGGAGCTGGCCGGCCACGAGCTGGAACTGACCGCGGAGAACGTCGTCGCGTTCCGGACCCTGAGCGGCATCCGCGACAGGGTCCTGGCGGACTCCCCCGGCGCGGACACGGTGAGCCATGAGTGACCTCTACACGGCGCGGGGCGGTCTCGTCACGCTCGGCCCGGAACTCGTCCGACTCATGGACCTGCTGGACGAACGGTTCCAGGACTGGGCCCGCGAGTGCGGCGCCGTCCCGATGCTGTTCCCCGCGGTCATCGGCACCGCGGACCTGGCCGCCATCGACTACTTCGACAACTTCCCGCACCTCGCGCTGATGACCGCTCCGTTGCAACTCCCGGCGGAGAAGGGGCCCAAGGCCCCAGAGGCGGAAATGGCCGGGGACGGCGGGGCGCTGCCCGCCGGCCGCCTGGGCGAGAGCCGGTACGGGCTGGTCTCCGCGGCCTGCTACAACGTCTACCTGCACCACCGCTCCGCCACCCTCACCGGCCCCCGCCATGTCACCACCGTCGCCAAGTGCTTCCGCAACGAGGACCACTACGACGGGCTGCGCCGGCTGCACGGCTTCACCATGCGGGAGATCGTGTGTCTGGGGCCCCGGGAGGCCGTCTCGGACCATCTGGCCGCGTTCCGGCCGAAGGTGGTGGAGTTCGCCGCCCGGCTGGGGCTGGACCTGGCGGTCCAGCCGGCGTCGGACCCCTTCTTCGAGAAGGGCGGCGGGCGCGCCCTGCTCGCGCAGCTCTTCCCGGTCAAGGAGGAGTTCGTGCACGCGGGCGAGCTGGCCATCGGGTCTCTGAACTTCCACCGCAACTTCTTCGGTGAGCGCTGCGGCATCTCGCTGGCCGACGGCGCGGCGGCCTACACCGGGTGTGTCGCCTTCGGTCTGGAGCGGTGGATCGCGGCACTGCTGGAGACGCACGGGAACATCGACGACATCATGGAGCGGGTGGCGGGGGCGGCTTCGTGAGCGATCTGCTGGGACGCCTGGCGGAGCTGTCCGGACCGGAGCGCGCGCACGTCATGGCCCGGCTGCGGCAGCGCTCGGCCGCGCCCGCCGACCGGCCCGCCGATCCCACCGCCGTCTCCGACGCACAGCAGCGGCTGTGGCTGCTCCAGCGCCTCGCCCCCGGCAGCCCGGCCCACCATCTCTCCGCCGCCCTGCACCTGGAGGGGCCGCTCGACATCGAGGCCCTGCGCACCGCCCTGACCGAGATCACCGCCCGGCACGAGTCGCTGCGCAGCACCTTCCGCGAACAGGACGGCCGCCCCGTACGGCACGTCGTCGCGCCCCAGCCGGCCGAACTTCCCCTGGTGGACCTCGGCGAGCTGCCACCGACGCAGCGGGAGCGCCGGGCGCGCGCCCTGCACGCGGAGGACGGCAGGCGCCCGTTCGCACTGGACCTGGCCCCGCCGGTGCGCTTCACGCTCTACCGGCTGACGGCCGAGCGGCACGTCCTGACGGTCGTCGCGCACCATCTGGTCTGCGACGGCTGGTCGATGGGCGTCTTCACCTCGGAAGTCACCGCGCTCTACGGGGCCCTCTCGCAGGGGAAGCCGTCCCCCCTGCCGCCCCCGCCCGCGCCGCCGGCCGGCCGGCGCCGCCCGGGTGAGGAGGAGCGTGACCGGTCGGTCGCGTACTGGCGTGGCGAGCTGTCCGGCCCCCTTCCGGTCCTCGAACTCCCCACCGACCGCCCGCGGCCCGTGCAGGAGGCGTTCGGGGGTGCCCGCCACGGCTTCCGGATTCCCGCCGGCCTGCACCAGGAGCTGCGCGCGGCGGCCGGCCGTGACCGGGCCACCGTGTACGGCCTCCTGCTCGCCGCGTACGCCGTCACCCTGCACAGGATCACCGGCGGGCTGGACTTCGTCGTCGGTGCCCCAGTGGACGAGCGCCGGGGCTCCGGCGAGGAGGGGCTGATCGGTCTCTTCGTGAACACCCTGCCGCTGCGGTTGCGGCTGCGGCCCGGCGGGACGTTCGCGCGGACGACGCGGCACACCGGTGAGGCGCTCAGCGGTGCGCTGGCCCACGACATGCCGTTCGGGGACATCGTGCGGGAGACGAACCCGCCCCGGCTGCCGGGTCGTACGGTGCTGCGCCAGACCGCCTTCTCGCTCCAGCCCGCCGTCATCGCAGGCCGGAGGGCGGGGGGCGTGTCCGTCACCCCGGCCGCTCCGGACGACTTCGACCTCGGTGTGTCGCCCCTCGAACTCAGCCTGCACATGCGCGAGCAGGACGGTGAGTTGCTCGGCTGCTTCGAGTACCGCACCGACCTGTTCGACGCCGGCACCGTCTCCCGGTGGGCCGAGGAGTTCCAGGAGGCGGTCCGCCAGGCCGTCCGCTCACCGGACGCGGTCGCCGTCACCGGCGGCCCGGCCCCCGAGACCAACCTGACCGGCAGTCAGCTCGCCCTCTGGTTCGGGAAGAAGACGGCCGGGGACGTCCGGCTGTACTACGAGAACGTCACCGCCCTCTACACCATCACGGCCCCGCTGGAACACGACCGCTTCCAGCGTGCCTTCCAGCGCCTGGTGGACCACAGCGACGCTCTGCGCAGCACCTTCCACGAGGTGGACGGGGTCCCGCTGCGGCGGGTGGCCGACGCGGCAGCGGCGCCGGTACCCCTGGTGGACCTGACCGGCGACCCGGACCCCCGCGAGGCCGCCCTGCGCTGGGCACGACGGCGCAGCGCCTCAGGACTCGACCCGGAACGCTCCGTGTTCGACTCCGCGCTGCTCAGACTGAGCGGCTCCGTGTACGCCTGGTACCTCAATGTGGACCACCTGGTGTGCGACGCCTGGTCGATGTCCCTGTTCCTGCGCACCCTGTCCGAGTACTACGACCTCGACCGGCTGGGAGACCTCGACGCCGCCGCGCCGCTGCCGCCGTTCCAGGCGTACGTCGACCACGAGCGGTCGCCGGGCGGCTCCGACCGCCGCGGCAGGGCAGAACGCCACTGGCGCAGGACGCTGGCCGAACCGGTGGAACGGCTCGCGTTCTACGGCAGGGAGGAGGACGTGGCCGGCACGACCCGCACCGCCCGGCTCACCCTCGACCTCGGTGCCGAACGCAGCGGCCGTATCGCCGAGTTCGCCCGCGCGGAGGGCCACGCCTCGGCCGCCGTCGCGTTCGCCACCGCCCTGTTCGCCTACCTCCATCGCATCGGCGGCGGCGAACTCCTGCGGGTGGGGACCCCGTTCGCCAACCGGCCGGCCGAGTTCCGGAGCACGGCCGGTCTGTTCATGAACGTGCTGCCGCTGCAGTTGCGGGTCACCGGCGACACCCCGCTGCGGCTGCTGGCCCGGGAGACGCAGCGGGCCTTCCTGGAAGCGGCCCGCCACCAGGACCACGTACCCCGGCACCGCGGCGGCGCCCGCCTCTACGACGTCTACCTCAACTACCAGAACGCGGTCTTCGAAGGCTTCGGGGGCACCGTCGACTTCGACCTCATCGACACCGGGCACTCCCCCGACCGGCTCACCCTGCAGGTCCGTGAGCTGCACCGGGGACCCACCGCCCCGCCCCGCTTCGTGCTCGACTTCGACTTCAACACCGCCTGCTTCGACGAGACCCGGCGCGAACGCACCACAGGCCACTACCTCGCGCTGCTCGACGCCCTGCTGACCCGCCCCGATTCGGCGGTCTGCGCTGCGCGGATGCTGTCGGACGAGGAACTGAAGCAGCTCGACTCCTGGAACGACACCGCCCGGCCGTACGACCTCGGCACACCGCTGCACACGCACATCGAGCGGCAGGCACGCCGTACCCCCGACGCGACCGCCCTCGTCTTCGAGGACCGCGCGCTCACGTACGCGGAGCTGGACTCGGCGGCCGGCCGGCTGGCCCGGCGGATCCGCCGGGCCCTCGGGGACGGCCGCCGCACGGTCGGTGCGACGGTGGCCGTGCACATGGAACGCTCCCTGGAACTGGTCGTCAGCCTCCTCGCGGTCCTCAAGGCGGGCGGCGCCTATCTGCCGCTCGATCCGGCCACCCCCGCCGAGCGCACGGCGTTCATGCTCTCCGACGCGGGCGCCCGGCTGGTGCTCACCACCGGGTCACCGGACGACATACCCGGCGACGTCCCGGCCTTACGGGTGGACGCCGCCGAGGAGGCGGAGCCGGAACCGGAGGACGGGGAGCCGGAGGCCGTGGTCGAGCCCGGCCAACTGGCCTACCTGATCTACACGTCGGGGTCCACGGGCACTCCCAAGTGCGTCATGCTGACCCACCGGGGCATCTGCAACCGCCTGCTGTGGATGCAGGAGACGTACGGGCTCACCGCGGCCGACACCGTCCTGCAGAAGACGCCGTTCACCTTCGACGTGTCCGTGTGGGAGTTCTTCTGGCCGCTCATGACCGGTGCGCGCCTCGTCGTGGCACGTCCCGGCGGCCACCGGGACCCGGGCTACCTGGCCGAGGTGATCCGCCGCGAGACGGTGACGACCGTGCACTTCGTCCCGTCCATGCTGCGGATCTTCCTCTCCGACCCAGCGGCCTCCCGCTGCGGCTCCCTCCGCCGGGTGATCGCCAGCGGCGAGGCGCTGCCGCCCGACCTCGTCCAGCGGTTCTTCGAGGTCTTCCCGCCGCCCGCCGTGGAGTTGCACAACCTGTACGGCCCCACCGAGGCCTCCGTCGACGTGTCTGCGTGGCAGTGCCGGCCCGAGGACGCCACGGGCTCCGTGCCCATCGGCCGCCCGGTCGCCAACACCACGCTGGACGTACTCGACGACCGGCTGGCCCCGCTGCCCGCCGGCATCGCGGGTGAGCTGCACATCGGCGGGGTGCAGCTCGCGGCCGGCTACCGGGGCCGCGACGAACTGACCGCGCGGCGGTTCGTGACCGACCCGCGCCGGCCCGGCGGCCGGCTGTACCGGACCGGTGACCTGGTACGCCAACGCACCGACGGCGCCCTTGAGTTCATCGGCCGCGCCGACGGCCAGGTCAAGCTGCGCGGCTACCGCGTCGAACTCGGCGAGATCGAGACACGGCTGGCCGCCCACCCGTCCGTGCGGGCCGCCGCGGTGCGCCTGGCCGAGGACCGCCTGGTGGCGTACGTCGTACCGGTGGCCGGCGGCGAGCCGCCCGAACCGCGGGAGCTGCGCGCCTTCCTGGGACGCTCCCTGCCGGACTACATGGTGCCCTCCGCCTTCGTGCCCCTGGCCGCCCTGCCCATGACCGCCAACGGCAAGCTCGACCGCGCGGCGCTGCCGGCGTCCGCCCCGGCATCCGCCGCGGGTGCCCCGGGCCGCACGGCACGGACCGCTCTCCAGCGCACCGTGGCCGGGCTGTGGGCCGAACTCCTCGGGCGCGAGCCGGACACCATCGGGCTAGACGACGACTTCTTCGAACTCGGTGGCCACTCACTGCTCGCGGCGCGCCTCATGGCGGCGGTGGCCCGCCGTTTCGGCGTACGGCTGCCCCTCACCGCGCTGTTCGAGGCGCCCACGGTGGCCCGGTTCGCCGAACTGGTCTCGGCGGGCTCCGAGCACTCGCTGGTCCTGTCGCTGCGGGCGCCGGTCACACCCGCGCCGCTCTTCCTGCTGCACCCCGCGGGCGGGGACGTGATGGCGTACCGGCAGCTGGTCGCGCTGCTGCCCGGCGGCCGGGAGGTGCTGGGCATCCGGTCGCGTGCGCTGTCGGGAGAGGCCGAGGCCGACAGCCTCGCTGCGATGGCGGCCCAGTACGTGGACGTCATCCGGGAGCGCCGGCCGGGCGGCCCCTACCACCTCGCGGGCTGGTCCATGGGCGGAGCGCTGGCGGTCGAGGTGGCGGCCGGGCTGGAGGCCGCGGGCGAACAGGTCGGGCTGGTCGCGCTGCTCGACTCCGCCGTCCCCGGGCACGGCGAGCCCGACCCGCTGCTCGCGCCGGCCGTCGCCCTGGCGGACCTGCTGGCCGGACTCGACGTCACCGCCGAGGACACCTCGGCCCTCCGCGACCGGCTGCGCGGCCTGCCGCTGGCGGAGCGGCTGAAGCTGCTGGCCGGCTGGGCGGAGGAGCGCGGCTCGCGGGCGCTTCCCGCCGAGGCCCTGCTACGGCAGGCGGAACTGGCCGAACGGCACGAGCGCCTGGTGCTCGCCCATCGGCCGTCGGTCGTCGACGCCCCCCTCACGCTCTGGTGGGCCCGCGACCGGCTGCGCGCACACCGCGCGTCCTGGGCACGGCAGACCCGGGGCGGTGTCCGTGAGGAGACGACGCTCCCCGGCAACCACTTCACCCTGCTGCGCCCGCCCCACGTCGCCCAGGTCGCCGAGCGGCTGGCGGCGGCCCTGGACACATCCGAGCGAACCGTCCCCTTAGACCGACAAGGAAGTGAACATCCGTGACCTCTGCGCAAGCCAATCAGGGGACCGCTTCACCGGAGACTCCCACCCCGTCCTCGGGCACGCCACCCCTCGCGGTCGCCGCCGGGCTGCTCACCGTCTTCCTGTGGGCTTCCGCGTTCATCGGCATCCGCGCGGCCGGCAAGGACCTCGACCCCGGCGCGCTGACGTTGGCGCGGCTGTTCATCGGGGCGGTGCTGCTGGGCACCGTCGTGCTGGTCCGCAAGGTCCCGCTGCCGCCCCGCGCGGACCTGCCGCGGCTCTTCCTGTGCGGTCTGCTGTGGTTCGGCATCTACAACGTCGCGCTCAACGCCGCCGAGCAGCGCATCGACGCGGGCACCACGTCCATGATCATCAGTCTGGGGCCGGTGCTGATCGCCGTACTGGCCGGCTTCCTGCTCCGGGAGGGCTTCCCGCGCCCGCTGGTCGTCGGCGGGATCGTCGCCCTGGCCGGTGTGGTGCTGATCGGCTTCGCGACCTCCAGCAAGGGTCTGGAGGCCGGCGCGGGCAGCGCGCTGGCCCTGCTGGCCGCCGCCGCCTACGCGGGTGGCGTGGTCACCGAGAAGCCGCTGCTGGCCAACAGCTCGGCGCTGGTGATCACTTGGCTGGCCTGCGTCGTCGGCGCCGTGCTCTGCCTGCCGTTCCTGCCCCAGCTGATCGACAACCTCTCTCACGCGAGCGGCAAGGCGATCGGCTGGACGCTGTACCTCGGGGTCTTCCCCACCTCGGTCGCCTTCACCACCTGGGGGTACGCGCTGGCCCGCTCCACCGCGGGGAAGATGGGCGCGCTCACCTACCTCTCCCCGCCGATCGCGGTGACCCTGGCCTGGCTGATCCTCGACGAGACGCCGCCGTGGCTGGCGGTCGCCGGCGGCGCGCTGTCGCTCGCCGGTGTCGTCTACAGCCAGCGCAAGAAGTGAGGAACCCGTGACGACGGCCCTGACCGTCGCGGTCACGGAGACGGAACGGCTGCTGGCCCTGCCGGGTGCGGACGCGGCGGTCCTGACGGCCGCCGAGCGCCGTCGTCGCGCCGCCGCGCGCACCGAGCGGGCGCGGGCGGACTTCCTCGCCGCGCGCCTGCTGGCCCGGCTGTGCGTGGCACGGCGGACCGGCGGCCGCGCCCGGGACGTCGCACTGGAGCAGCGGTGTCCGGTCTGTACGGGCCCGCACGGCCGGCCCCGTGTCAAGGACGGCCGCTGCGCGGTCAGCTTCTCGTACGCGGACGGGGTGGTGGCGGCCTCGGCCGCCGATCAACCCGTCGGCATCGACATCGAGCGGCTGTCGGGACCGGCCGCCCGCGGCGGTGCGCCCGGCCATCGCGGGTTCGGGCACTTCCTGACCGGCGGCGAGATCGACCGTGTCCGCGGCTCGCCCGCTCCCCGCACGGCGCTCCTGCGCCTGTGGGTACGGAAGGAGGCGCTGGTCAAGCTGACCGCGCGGGGCCTGCCCGGGATGGCGGGCGTGGACCTCTCGCACCTGCCGCCGCACCCCGCCCGCCGGGACCGGCCGTACCGGCTCGGCCGGCACCTCCTGTACGACCTGCCCGACGTGCCGGCCGATGTGGTCGGCGCGGTCGCCGTCACCGCTCCCGGTCCTCTGGCCGGCCCCGGTCCCACGGCCGCCTCCGGCATGCAGTCGCTCACCCTCGACGACCTGATCGACACCCTCGCATCCCAGGGAGAAGAACCATGACCGAGGTACAGACCCAGCCCGAGAGCGTCGTCCCGGACGCCCTGACCACCGTGCTGCTCGGGCACAACGCCTTCCAGTTCACCCGCGCCGGGGTCGAACTCGGCCTCTTCGACCTGCTGGAGCGCAACCCCGGTACGCCTCGTGAGCGGATCGGCACCGAACTGGGGCTCGCCGAGCGCTCCCTGGACATCCTGCTGCTCGGTGTCACCTCGCTGCGGCTGGTGGAGCGGACCGAGGAGGGGTACTCCAACGCCAAGTCCATCTCGGACCTGTTCACCGGCGGCCACTGGGAACTCGTCAAGGCGGTCATCGGGTTCGAGGCGTACGTGACCTACCCGGGCCTCGTCGACTTCACCGAGTCGCTGCGGGCCAACAGCAACATCGGGCTGCGGCGGTACCCGGGCGACGGCGCCACGGTCTACCACCGGCTCAGCCAGGACCCCGAACTGCTGAAGGTCTTCTACCACTTCATGGGCACCTGGTCGGCCGTGGCAAGCAAGCACCTGATCAAGTACGGCGACTTCAGCTCCTCCCGGCGCATCCTCGACGTCGGCGGCGGGGACGCGACGATGGCCATCGCGGTGGCCAGTGCCCACCCGGAGGTGGAGGTCACGGTCCTGGAGATCCCGAAGGTGGTCGACCTCGCCCGCAAGCGGGTGGAGGAGGCGGGACTCAGCGACCGCGTGAAGGTCGTCGAGGGCGACATCTTCGCCGGTGACTATCCCGAGGGGCACGACACGGTGATGTTCGTGCACCAGCTCCAGATCTGGCCGCAGGACCGCATCCGTGTGCTGCTGGGCCACGCGCACGCCGTGCTGCCCGAGGGCGGCCGGGTGATGATCCTGAACTCCATGTCCGAGGACAACTACGACGGTCCCCTCATGGCAGCCCTGGCCAGCCCCTTCTTCGCGGCGGTGGCGGGTGAGGGCGGGATGCTCTACTCCTGGGAGGGCTACGAGAAGTCGCTGAAGGAGGTCGGGTTCGACCAGGTGCGGCGCACCCGCTGCACCGAGGCCATCACCCCGCACGGCATCGTCACGGCGGTCAAGTGACCGCCCGGGAGCCCGACCAGGGCCTGGTGGAGGATCTCGTACGGCTGCGTGAGGACCTCCACCGGGAGCCGGAACTCGGGCTGGAACTGCCGCGGACGCAGGCGAAGGTGCTCGCGGCGCTCGACGGCCTGCCCCTGGAGATCACGACGGGCACCGGTCTGTCCTCCGTCACCGCGGTGCTGCGCGGCGGGGGTGCGGACGCGGGCCACGGCGACCGGCCCGTGGTGCTGCTGCGCGCCGACATGGACGCGCTGCCGCTGACGGAGACGAGCGGAGTGCCCTACGCCTCCAAGACCGAGGGCCGGATGCACGCCTGCGGGCACGACCTGCACACGGCCATGCTGGTCGGCGCGGCCCGGCTGCTCGCCCGGGAGCGGGACGGGCTGCGCGGTGACGTGGTCCTCATGTTCCAGCCGGGTGAGGAGGGACACCACGGTGCGCGGCTGATGATCGAGGAAGGGGTGCTGGACGCCGCCGGACGGCGCCCGGTCGCGGCCTACGCGATCCACGTCGCCTCCTCGATGCTGCCGGCCGGATGGCTGCTGACCCGCAAGGGCCCGCTGCTGGCGGGTGGCGACGTGCTGAACGTGACCGTGCGGGGCCGGGGCGGTCACGACTCCCAGCCGCACCTGCTCAAGGACCCGGTTCCGGCCGCGTGCGAGATGACCCTGGCGCTGCAGACGTTCGCGAGCCGGGGCTTCGACCCCTTCGACCCGGTGCTGCTGTCGGTCGGCAGTATCCACGCGGGTACGTCGGCCAATGTCATTCCGGACGAGGCGGAGTTGAAGATCGGCATCCGGACCTTCGGTCCGGCCGCCAAGGCGAAGGTCCTCGACGGGGTGACCCGGGTGGTGGAGGGGGTCGCCGCGGCCCATGGGGTCACGGTGACGGTGGACCACTCCATGGACTACCCGGTCACGGTGGTGGACCCGGCCGAGGCGGACTTCGCCGCCGGTGCGGTCGAGAGGCTGCTGGGGCCGGGCAGGCTCATCTGGGCGCCGAACGCGCTGAGTCCCTCGGAGGACTTCTCCTTCGTCCTCGATGAGGTGCCGGGGGCCATGCTCTTCCTCGGTGCCTGCCCGCCCGACCGCGACCCGGCGAAGGCGAGCTTCAACCACAGCCCGGACGCCGTCTTCGACAGTGAGGTGCTCGGGGACGGCGCCCGGCTCCTCGCCGCCCTGGCCGGGGAACGGCTGGCCGCGGCCGGCTGACATCGGCGGGCCGGGCCGGACGGCACAGCCGGGGACGCCGTTGCGGCTCGGGGCGCGGATCAGTCCCGTGCTCCGAGCCGCGACCGCAGTTCCCGGTTCTCCTGCTCCAGTTCGTCGATGCGCTCGTACACCCGCTCCAGCGCGCCCGCGAGTTCGGCCTCGGAGAACCGCGGGGTGATGTGCTTGGCGCAGTTCCAGGCGAAACCCTCGACGCGTACGACGAGAAGCGACTCCACCTGCCCTTCGGTGCGCGTGTCCCCCGCCCGGCCGCGCAGTTCGGGGAATTCCCCGGGATCACGGATCTCGGCCCGGCCGAGGACTTTCAGCCGGGTACGGTGTGCGTAATCCATGAAGAACAGCGCCACCCGGTCGTTTCCGCGAAGGTTTCCGGCCGTGATGTACTGGCGGTTCCCGCGCACATCGAGCAAGGCCAGCGTCGCCTCGTCCAGGACGTGCACGAATCCCGGCGGGCCGCCGCGGAACTGGATGTACGGCCAGCCCGTTTCACTGACGGTGGCGAGATAGAACCCGTCGCGGGCGCCGATGAATTCAGCCTCCGCGACACCCATGCGGTCGGCGCGCCCCGGGTTTCCGGTGAGAAGCCGCTCCATGGCGGTGGCGCTTCCCCGCTCCTCCTGGACACGTCGGACGTTCTGCGTGAAGGCCACCTGGGCGTAGCGGCTCATGCGGCGCTGCCTCCATTCCGAGAAAACAGCTCGGCACGCGGTAAGCGCGGTGGAGCACAGCGTAGTTCAGATGCCCCGGATGTCTCCATGACTTCGGTGAACACCCGTCACACGGGTCGGCGTTCGGTGTCACCCGTGCTGGGACAGGTCGATCGCCCGGTCGACCTCGGCGGGCCGGAGCACGCGGAGGATCCCTTCGAGCAGGTAGTAGTCGGCATAGGGCAGCGAGATCTCGATCCCGTCCTCGGCCGGGCGGTTGCGGGTGCAGCGGGCCACGACCGCCTCGGCCCGGGAGGAGTTCCGCGTCAGACACGTGTCCGACAGCGCGGTGAGCAGCCGCAGTGCCACGTCGCGGTAGGCAGGCCGGCCCGTCGCGGCGTACAGGTCGAGCAGACCGCACGCCATGACGGCGCCCGCGGAGGCGTCCTTGACGTCGTGCGGCTGCTGGGGCGCACGGTAGTCCCAGACCGGGACGTGATCCGCGCTCAGTGCCCCGATGGCGAAGTCCGCGAGTCTGCGCGCGGTGTCGCGGAACTCCGTCTCACCGGTCCTGCGGTACATCGTGGTGAAGCCGTAGATGCCCCACGCCTGTCCGCGCGACCAGCACGAGGCGGGGCTGTAGCCCTGCACCGTGCCGGGACCGATGGCCCTGCCGGTGTCCGGGTCGAAGTCGTACACGTGCGGGGTGGATCCGTCCGGGCGGGGGAAGACGCGCTGGGCGGTCCTCGCGTGCTCCACGGCGATGTCCAGGTACCTGTCGTCGCCGGTCTGCCGGCTCGCGAAGGCCAGCAGATCGAGGTTCATGATCGTGTCCATGATGACCCGGCCGGCGTTGGCGGTGTCCGTCAGGACGCCCCAGGCCCGGATGAACCTGCCGCGCGGGTTGTACCGCCGTATCAGGGAGTCCGCCGCCCGGATCGCACCCGTGCGCCACTCGTCGTCGCCGGTCAGGCGCCAGGCGGTGACCCAGGACGGGTAGAAGAGGAAGCCGAGGTCGTGCGTGCTCGTGTCGTACTGACGCGGGGCGAGGTTGCGGGCCGACTCGACCGCCCAGGCGCGGAAGGCGTCGTCCTCGCTGTACAGCCACGCCATCCACAGCGTCCCGGGCCAGAAACCGCCCACCCAGTCCCCGTTGCGCGAGTACGTCCACTTCTCGAACTTGGTGCCGACCGGAAAGCCCGTCACGCCGGGTGCGACGGTCCGGACCTTCTCCACGGCGTAGTCCGCGGCGGCACGGAGGGTTTGCAGGCTCCCTCCCGCGTCCTGCCGTTCCGCCGCACCCGCGGCCGGCACCGCGGACGCGCCCACGGTCGCCGCACCTGCCACCGTGGCCAGCAACACCCGCCGGGAAACACTCATGCCCACCCTCCAACTCCGCCGTGCCCGAGAGAAGTCGGCCGAGCTTTGCACACCATCTCCGAGCGTGTACACCCACCTGAGCATTATTCATGAATGTGAACAGCGAGAACGGCGACCTTCCCCTCCGCTCGATCGAGCGGCACGATGACGGCGTCCACAGCGGAGGGGGAACATGTCCGGTCAGTGGGTGAAGTACGCCGGACTGCGGTTCGGCTCCGCCGGCTACGACCCGCGCGGGGTCGGCCGACTTGCCACGTGTTCAACTCCCCGCGTCGGAGTGGGCCGTCGGTCGGTCGTTCGGACCTCACCAACGGTGAAAACAGGTCGACCCGCCCGTATCATCCAGATGCCGCCCCGTCAGGAGCGGGAGGGAAAGCGGAGGAAAAGATGCCGGAAAGCGCTGGACCCGTCACCGAATTGGCCTCTCAGTACGTGAGCCAGGTGACGAACGACCTCGATCGCAACCTCAAGGAACAGGACCGCATCACGTCCGAAATCGCGTCCCTGCAAGAGCAGTTGACCGCACTGCAGCACGACCGCTCCATTCTGCTGAACATGCGGCAGGCACTCGGCATCACCGCACCGGCCGACAGCGCGGCCGTACCGTCTCCCCGGAAGAAGAGCGGCGGCACACGGCGCACCGAAGCCAGGAAGGCGGCGGCCGGCAAGGCGGCGGCCAAACCGGCGGCCGGCAAGGTGGCGGCCGGCACGGCGGCGGCCGGCACGGCGGCGGCGGCCAGCAAACCGGTGGCGCCGAACGACCCGGAGGCGGCGAAGGCGAAGGCGAAGGCGGGTTCTGAGACCTCCCAGCCCACGCTCATCGAACTCGTCCGTCGGCACCTTGCCGAGCAGAGCGAACCGCGCTCCGCCGCCGAGGTCGCCGAGGCGCTGGGCCGGGCACACCCCGACCGCGGGGTCCAGACCAAGGTCGTCCGCACGACCCTGGAGAACCTCGTCGCCCGGAACCTCGCCCACCGCAGCAAGCAGGGCTCGTCCGTCTTCTACACCGTGCCGGACGAATCGACCCGGGAGAAGCCGGAGGACACCGACACCACCGAGTGAGACCGGCCGCCTCCCGCCCCCGCCGGCGGGACGTCGTGTCGCGGCCCGATGACGGCGGCGCAGTGTTCGCGGGGGCCGGCGCCGGGCGGCGAAGACGACGCCGTTGCGTGCGGCGGCCGTTCAGCCGGCGGCGGACACGGCTCGGACGTGCCCGGGCACTCTCAGGTGGCAGGCCGGTCGGTGGTGTCGAAGCTGGCGAAGTAGGCGGCGGCCATGTCCTCGTCACCGTGGCCCTGCGCGGCGGCCCGCTCCAGACGTTCCGCGCCGGCGGCGGCCACGTCCAGGCGAACCCCGTTCTCCTCGCCCGCCCGGACGATGAGCCGGGCATCCTTGGCGGCCGTGGTCACGGCGAACTGCGGCGGGGTCAGCCGGTCGTCGAGGATGAGCTGCGCCTTGGCGTGCAGGTACCCCATGTCCAGCGGGCCGCCGCCGATGGCGTCGAAGAACTTCTGCGGGTCCACGCCCAGCGCCTGCGCCAGGGCCAGCACCTCACCGACCGCGGCCGTGGCCGCGATGACCCAGCTGTTGGCGACGAGTTTCAGCCGGGTCGCGGTACCGGCCGCGCCGTCCTCGCCGGTCCACACCGTGCGGGTACCGACCGCGTCGAAGACCGGGGTCGCGGCGGCGCGGTGCTCACCGGGCCCCGCGGCGAGGACGAGGAGCTGACCGGCCTCGGCCGGCTGACGGGTGCCGAGTACCGGCGCGTCGAAGAAGACGAGGTCGTGCTCGCGGGCGAAGGCGGCCAGCTCACCGACGCTCTCGATACCGGCGGTGGTGGACTGCACCCAGGCGGCGCCGGAGCGCAGCGCGGGGGCGGCCTCGCGCATGACGTCCAGGGCGGCCTGACCGTCGTAGAGCATGGTCAGGACGACGTCGGCGCCCTCGACCGCCTCGGCGGGGGTGTCGGCGACGTGCGCGCCGTCGGCGGCGAGCGGTTCGGCCTTGGCGCGGGTGCGGTTCCAGGCGCGGACGGTGTGTCCGGCGCGCACGAGATTGCGGGCCATGGCGGCACCCATGATGCCGGTGCCCAGGACACTTACGGTGCGTTTGTCGGTCATGACGTCAACTTCCTGGAGTCTGCGGGGCTCGGGCGGTCCGGGCGCGCGGGCCGGCCGGGCCGCCTCCCCTGGTGAGGATACGGATCCGGGCGACCGGACAGATCTTCCCCCGGCCGGCCGTGCGGGGCGCGTCGGCCGCTCCTCCGGCGTGCCGCCCTCCCCGCCCTCCGCGGGACGCGAAGGGCACGGAACCGCACCACCCGGACGGCCGGCGCGCCATGGACCTCCGTACCGTGGCACGGTGACGACTCAAGTGATCATTCTCAACGGTGGTTCCAGCGCGGGGAAGTCCGGGATCGTGCGCTGTCTGCAGGCCGTACTGCCGGACCCGTGGCTCGCGTTCGGCATCGACTCGCTCGTCGACGCCCTGCCCGCGAAGCTGCGCGGGCCGGACGGCGGGATCGAGCTCGCCACGGACGGCGGGGTGCACGTCGGGCCGGCGTTCCGGGCGCTGGAGGCGGCGTGGATGGAGGGTGTCGCGGCGACCGTCCGCGCGGGCGCCAAGGTCGTCGTCGACGACGTCTTCCTCGGCGGGGCGGCCTCCCAGGACCGGTGGCGCGGGGCCCTGGACGGACTGTCCGTGCTGTGGGTGGGCGTCCGCTGCGATCCGGCGGTCGCCGCGGGACGTGAGATCGCCCGGGGGGACCGGGCCGAGGGCATGGCCGCATCCCAGGCCGGCCTGGTGCACGCGGGGGTGTCCTACGACCTCCAGGTGGACACGACCCGCGCCGAGTCCCTGGAGTGCGCGCTGACCATCGCCGCGCACGTCGGCTGACGCGCGGACCGGCCACCGCCGCGACCCCCGAAGAGCCCAGACCAGCCACCACCCCGAGCCCCGGGAGGCCGAGCGCAGCCGTCATGTCCCGCCGCGGCTCACGTACCGTCCCGTCGTCCCCGGTGTTCGGGGGAGCGGGCGGACGGCCTGTGCCCGCGTGCCGGCCGCTCGCCCCGGGGCGCCGGTGCGAGCGACCGTCGTACGGTCAGGTGCCGTCCATGCGGCGCACGTCCTCCTCGTTCCACGTCCTGGTGTCGCGCGGCTGGGTGTAGGGCTCGGCCTCGGGCGGATGGCCGCCGGCGATGGCCCGCTGCCGTACGGCCTCCGCGTCGAACTCCAGCCCCAGCAGGATGGCCAGGTTGGTGATCCACAGCCAGACCAGGAAGACGATGACGCCGGCCATGGTGCCGTAGGTCTTGTTGTAGGAGGCGAAGTTGGCGACGTAGAAGGCGAATCCGGCGGAGGCGGCCATCCAGATGAGCAGGGCGAGGAGGCTGCCGGGGGTGACCCAGGTGAAGCCCTTGACCTTGGCGTTCGGGGTCGCCCAGTACAGGATCGCGATCATCACGGTGACGAGCAGGACCAGCACCGGCCACTTCGCGATCGACCACGCCGTCAGCGCCGCGTCACCGGCCCCGATCGCCTGCCCGGCGCGCCGGGCCAGGCCGCCGGTGAAGACCACGATCAGCGCGCTGACCACGGCGAGGACCATCAGGACGACCGTGACGCCGACGCGCACCGGGAGGATCTTCCACACCGGGCGGCCCTCGGGCATGTCGTAGACGGCGTTGGCGGCGCGGATGAAGGCGGCCACATAGCCGGACGCCGACCACACGGCCAGCACGATGCCGATCAGGGCCACGATCGAGCCGGTCCCGGCGCTGCCCTGCAGCTGCTCGACGGAGCGGGTGACGATGTCCCGGGCGGGTCCGGGAGCGAGGTTGCGCAGGTTGGCCAGCACCCGGTCGGTGACCGACCTGCCGGCGACGGCCAGCAGGGAGACCAGCACGAGCAGGGCCGGGAACAGGGCGAGGACGGCGTAGTAGGTGAGTGCGGCGGCCCGGTCGGTCAGCTCGTCGTCCTTGAACTCGCGCAGGGCGCCCTTGAAGGCCGCGGCCCACGCCCCGCGGGGGAGCTTCACGGGGGTGTCAGGCGCCCGCCGCTCGACCTCCTCTCCGGGGCCGGCGTCCTCCGGCGCGGGTACGGCCTGCGCCGGCGCCTCGTCGGCGGCCTGGCGGTGATGTCGCAGTGGTACGTGCAGCTTCGCCATACCGCCCGGGTAACCCGGCAGGGCGTCCTCGTAACCCGGCAGGCGTCCTCAAGCACCCGGCCCGGCGTCCTCAAGCACCCGGTCCGGGGTTCCGCGGCCGCCGGGGCGGGGAGGCGGCGGGCCGACGCCGGTGCGGGCCCGCCGGGTTGGGAACCCGGTCCCCGGGGGACCGTCCGGCGCCGTCGGCCGTGGTCAGCCTCTGCCTCCGCTGAGATTCCCCCACCGGGGTCCGATCTGCCTCCACTCCGCGTCCCACTCGGCCATCCGCCGCCGGATGAGCCGGCCGCGGACCAGCCATCCCGCGCACCACACCAGCGCGCCGGCCGCCGGGGCGACGAGGGCGCCGGTGAGGGCCGCCTGCAGGTCGGCCGCCGATCCGGCGAGGGGGGCGGGCACGACCCGGTCGGCCCGGTTCGTCCACACCGTCACGCGGCTTCCGGCGGGGACGCCCGGGGAGACCTTGGCCCGGTCGGTGTGCACCGAGCCGTCCGCGTCCGTCCATCGCACGGCGGCCCGTACCCGGCCGTCGCCGTACCCGCTGCCGGCGCTCGGGGCCCGCGCCGCGTCGTCGGTGACCACGGCGGTCACGGGGTGCACCCGGGCCTGCCGGTCCGCGAACCCCGACTCGGAGGTCCGGGCCGCCAGCAGACCGGCGAGGACCCCGACGGCCAGGGCCAGCACCCAGCCGGCGAGGACGATCCAGGCTTCGACGACATCGCTGTGCCGCCGGAGCGGGTTGCGCCGCCATCGCCACAGGCGCACCCGGGTGACCGTCGTGGGAGGTGTCCGTGTCATCGTCACCGCCTCCTCTCGCGCACCGGCGGCCCGAGACCGGGGCGGTCCCCCGAGGTGTCCTGGCCCCGCTCCCGGAGCGAGCGTCACCCCACCATCGTGCACCTGTCCCGGCCGGTCGTCCGCCGCAGGCTAGGACGGGGTGAGCGGAAGGTCGTCGGTGTAGGCGTTCACCGGCTGGGCGACGGGTCTGGCGTCCCGCACGTCGAGTGCCGGCTCCGCGCTCCGCGTGCCCAGACTGCCGTGCGGGTGCCAGGTGCCGGTCACCGCCAGCCAGGTGTCGGCGGGCGGCGCCTCCCTGCCGTACACACGCACCTTGACCGTCTGCGAGTCCGCCGCGCAACAGGAGAAGATGATGCGGGTCAGGTACCAGCCCCCGTCGTCGCCGGCCGGGGTGACGAAGCCGGTCAGCCGTACGGTACGGCCCTGGACGGCACGGCTGCGGTCCTGCTGGACGCGCCTGGTGAAGTCCGTGAGGGTCAGTGGCACGGGCGAGGTACCGGGCAGCGGGGCGAACTCCTTCTTCTGCACGGCGACCGGCTTGTTGTTCGCGCGGGCCGCGGTGTACGCGCCGAGCGCGGGCGGGGCGTAGCAGAGCAGGCTGAACGCGGGGAGGAACAGCAGCCAGGCGATGCGCGGGGTGCCGGTGTGGTCGTGGCCGTGCGCGTCGCCCTGCCCGTGGTCGTGGCCGTGCGCGTCGCCCTGCCCGTGGGGGTGGTCGTGCGGCTGGGCGTGGTCGGCGGCGAGGACGCGGCCGTTCCCGCGCGCGTGCTCCTCGCCGTCGCCGTCACCGGAGGCGGGCCGCCGTCCGACGCGGGTGACCGCCGCCGCCAGGCCGAGCAGCAGCAGGACGACCCCGGACACGATCAGCAGCGGACGCAACCCGGCCTTGACGTAGCGCAGATAGGTGTCGGTGAAGAGTGCCACGTGGAGCAGGCCGCTGCCGGTCAGCGCCAGGAGCAGGGTCTGGACAGGGCGTCTCACAGCAGCGCGCCTCCGATCAGGACGCTCGCGGCGATCGCCACGACGGTGGTCGCCGTGGAGAACCGCCAGGCGAAGGCACGGCCGAAGGTACCGGCCTGCAGCGCGATCAGCTTCAGGTCCACCATCGGGCCGACCACCAGGAAGGCCAGCCGGGCGGTCGGCGAGAAGCCGGTGAGAGAGGCCGCGACGAAGGCGTCGGCCTCGGAGCAGACGGCCAGCAGTACCGCGAGGGCCGCCAGGAAGAGCACCGACAGCCAGGGCGAGCCGGAGAAGGCGTCGAGGACGGAACCCGGCACGGTGACATTGAAGGTGGCGGCGGCCATGGCGCCGAGTACGAGGAAGCCGCCGGCGTGCAGGAAGTCGTGCTGGAAGCCGAGCCGGAACTCGGTCCAGCGGCTGTGACCGTGCTCGTGGCCGGTGTGCCGCTGTCGCAGCAGGGGGCGCAGCCACTCCTCCCTGCCCAGCCAGAGCCACAGCCAGCCCATGGCGGCCGCCGTGGCGAGGGAGGCGATCAGCCGGGCGGCGACCATCGCGGGGTTGCCCGGGAAGGCGACGGCGGTGGCCGTGAGCACCACGGGGTTGATGGCCGGCGCGGAGAGCAGGAAGGAGAAGGCGGCGGCCGGTGTCACCCCCCGGCGGATCAGGCTGCTGGCGACGGGGACGGAGGCGCACTCGCAGCCCGGCAGGATCGCGCCGGCGGCACCGGCGACCGGTACGGCGAGGACGGCCCGCTTCGGCAGCACCCGGGTGAACAGGTCGGCCGGGACGAAGGCGTTGATGGCGCCGGACAGTGCCGTGCCGAGGAGCAGGAAGGGAAGTGCCTGGACGGTGATGGCCAGGCTGACGGTGCGCCATGCCTGGACGGCGGGGTCGCTCAGCCACTGGGTGCCGGCCAGGAGGAGCAGGGCCGCGACGGCGGCGCTGAGCGCGAAGGCGGCGCCGAGTGGCCACGGCCGGACGCGGCGCAGGGACGGACCGAGGGGTACGGCCGCCACGCCGTCCGCCACACCAACCAGGTCATCCGTTTTTTCCATGATCACTCCGGATGTCGGTGTCTGGCCGACGATAGGCGAGGAGGGCGGCCCGGGCCCGCGTACACGCCGCCGCGGAGACGACCCGTCGGCACAATGCGCCCCATCGGTCGCCCCGCACCCCTCGCGCCCTTCCTTTCGGTGGCTCTTCTCACAAACCGGGGCGAACAGGCGCCCGAGGTGACGGCGGCCACGTCGCCGGGCGCACTTCTTGTCTACGTTCGTGACCCATGTCGTCCCGCCCCTCCCGCACCGCACGGACCCAGGCCGGCGCCCTCGTGGCCGCGGCCGCCGCCCTCCTCTCCACCGGCCTTCTGCACCCGCCCCCGGCAGCCGCCGCGACCGCACCGTCCGCCGCGTCCGTCACCTCCCCTTCGTCCGGCAAGGCCCCGGCACACGCCACGGCGGCCGTGCTCGACCTGGACGCCACCGGCAGCACCCCGGTGATCCACGGCGTGGACCGGGCGTACGACACCGCCAGCATCGTCAAGGTCGACATCCTCGCGGCACTGCTGCTCCAGGCGCAGGACGCCGGACGGCACCTCTCCGCGCGGGAGCGGGATCTCGCCGAGCCGATGATCCGGCGCAGCGACAACACGGCGGCCGACACCCTGTGGCGGCAGATCGGCCGGGCCCCCGGGCTGGCGGCCGCCAACAAGCGACTGGGACTGAGTTCGACGACGGGCGGACCGGGCGGCAAGTGGGGCCTGACCCGGACGACCGCCGGCGACCAGATACGGCTGCTGCGGGCCGTCTTCGACTCCGGCGGCGCGGCACACGCGGGCTCCGGCGGGCTCGACGCGCAGTCCCGTACCTATGTGCGCACCCTGATGAGTCATGTCGCGCCCGAGCAGACCTGGGGCGTCTCTGCGATCGGCGCCCCGGGCTCCGGTAAGGCACTGAAGAACGGCTGGCTGCAGCGCAGCACCACCGGCCGCTGGGACGTCAACAGCGTCGGCCAGGTCACGGCCGAGGGGCACCGGTATCTCGTCGCCGTCCTGACCGACGGCAGCGCGTCCATGAACGACGGCGTGAGCCTGGTGGAGCGCACGGCGCGCTCGGCGGTCGCCTGAGGGCCTCGGCCGCCGGCCGAGGGGACGCGGAGCACCGGGGTGAACCACTCCCCGGCTTTTCGGCCGCCGCGGAAGGGGCACGCGGTCGGGGTACGACTTCCGACCGGAGGGCGGTGCCCACGATGGCCGAGTACGAACGTTCCCGCACGATGCCCGCGCAGCCCGAGCACGTCTTCGACCAGGCGGCCAATGTGGACCAGCTCGACGCCTGGCTGCCGGACGACCTGCACGTGGCCGTCGAGGACCCGCCCTCCGTGACCGTGCACGAGGACCGTTCCGGCCACGACACGGCCGCCCTCCTGCGGTCCGAGCCGGACCAGATGCGGCTGGAGTGGGGCACCCGCGAGCAGGGCAGCTACACCGGCTGGCTCCAGGTGGCGGGCATCGGCAGCGGCGTCAGCGAGGTGACCGTGCACCTGTCCTTCTTCGACGCCGGCCACGACCCGGGCGAACAGGCGGTCCACGACGCCCTGGACGGCAGCCTGCGGCGACTGGAGGACCAGGTGCGGATGCGGGTCGACAACCCGGCCGGCTGACACCCCGCCGCGTCGCCCCGCGAACCGCCGCGCCCGTCGACCGTGCCCTGGAAACAGGGCCACCGTGTGAACCGCCGACACCATTTGCCTCACGCCCCATTTGTCCGATTATCCTGGGCGGCCTTGCCAGGCCGACGGAGCGGCCTGCGGGACCGACGAGGAAGGGGCGAGGAACGGCATGCGCGGTGCACGGTGGTCCGCCCTGTCGGCACGGATCCGACGCGTCGCACGCGCCGACGGCCCCGAGGCCGCCCGGGCGACCGTGGCCGCCGGGCTGACATGGCAGACCTGTACGACGCTGCTGCACACACCCGACCCGTACGCGGGCGCCGTCGCGGCGCTGCTCGTCGTCGAGACGACGGTGGTGCGCACGGCCTCCGCCGCCGTGCGGTACGGCGCGGGCTGCCTGCTCGGCGTCCTCGTCGCCCTACCCGGCGCCCTGTACGCCCGCCCCGGTATGGCGGGGCTGGTCCTGGTCGTCCTCGTCTCCGTGCTGCTGGGCCGACGCGGATTCCTCGGGCACTACGGCGTGCATGTGCCGGCGACCGCGCTCGTCACCTTCGCCCTGGTGCGTGGCCGTCACCCCGGTGAGCTGGCCTCCCACCTGGCGGAGATCGTGCTGGGCATCGCCTTCGGACTGGCGTGCAGCGCGCTGCTGCTGCCCGCGGTGCGCGTGCGGACCGCCGAGCGGGCGCTGGAGGAGCTGCGGGTGCTGGTGGCCCGCTGTCTCGACGGCCTCGCCGACACGGTCGTACGGCGCGAGCGGCCTCGCGACGTGCTCGGGCCCGGCTGGGAGCAACAGCTCGGCACGGCACTGGAGCGCGCCCGCACCGCGGTGGACGAGGCCCACGAGAGCGTGCGGTGGAACGTCCGGCCGGCCGCCCGGCGCCGCCGCTGGTACCTGGACCACCGGGTGCTGCGGGCCCTGACCGACGTCGCACACCAGCTCACCGCCACGGGCCGGGTCCTCGACGCGCACCCCGGGGCGGCCGGCGGCTCCGGCGGGGCCTTCGCGCGGCCGTACACACGGTTGCTGCGGACGACCGCCCTGTGCGCCTACTCCTGCCGGGGCGGCCGGCCGCACCCCGCCCTGCCCGCCGCACGGCAGGCCCTGACCCGGCTCGGCACCGCCGGCTGCGGTCCCCCGGCCGGCGACGCCGGATCCGACCGCCTGCTCCGCCACCTGGAGTCGGCCCTGTCCTGCCTGTCGGCCCCGGCACCCGCCCCGCCCCTCCGCACCCACCGGGTACGCAACCCGCTACGGACCTCCCTGCGCCGATGACCTTCCACCGCACCACCACTGCGCCCACCGCCCACGCCGACACCGGTCCGCGCCCGCCGGCCCGGACCCCGCGCGACCGTCTCGCCGGTTCCCGTCCGCTGTCGACGGCGGCCCCCGTCCTGCTGATGACGGCCGTCGCCCTCACCGACCTGCTCACGCCCCGCTGGCTGCACGTCTCACCGGTCATGGTCGCCGTGCCCGTCCTGGCCTCGGTGCTGCTCCCGCTGTGGGCCACCGCCGCCCTGGGCTGCGTCGCCCTGGCCGTGACCGCCCTGCTCCAGGCGGTCGCGGGCCAGTGGGGGCAACCGGACTCGGACGTGGTGCTGATCAGCCTGTTCGTGGTCGGGCTGACCTCGCTCGCCACCTGCTCCCTGCGCCGGCGCCGGGAACGCCAGTTGCAGCAGGTCCGCTCCGTGGCCGAGACGGCGCAACGGGCGCTGATGCACCCCCTCCCCCACCGGCTCGGCGCGCTGGCGCTGCGTGGCGCGTATCTGCCGGCCGAGTCGGAGGCGAGGATCGGCGGCGACTTCTACGAGGCGCTGCGGACGCCGTACGGCATCCGGATCCTGGTCGGCGACGTCCGGGGCAAGGGGCTGCCCGCCGTCGGGGCCTCGGCCGCCCTGCTCGGCGCGTTCCGTGAACTGGCCCAGGTGGAAGCCTCGTTGACCCGGGTCGCCGAACGGCTGGACGAGCGTGCCAAGCGGCAGATCGCGGCCGTGGACGACATCCTGGACGGCGACCCTTCGGACGGGGCGCCGGGGACCCTGTTCACGGAGCGGTTCGCGACCGCGCTGCTGGTGGAGTTTCCGCCCGGCGAGCCCGTGGCGCGGCTGGTGCACTGCGGGCACCCCGAGCCGTTCCTGGTGCACGCGGGCCGGGTGCGCGGCCTGCTGCCCGACCTGCCCGGCGCTCCGCTCGGGCTCGGTGACCTGCTGGAGACGGCACCTGCCGTCCAGAGCGTGCCGTTCGGCCCCGGCGACCGGCTGCTGCTGTACACGGACGGATTCATCGAGGCCCGGGACCGCTGGGGCCGATTCCTCGACCTGGCCGCCCGTGCCGAGGCCCACGCCGGCCGGCCCCTGGAGGCGATGGTGGCCGGTCTGCGCCGGGACCTGGTGCGCCATGCACGCGGCGACCTCGGCGACGACGCGGCGCTGGTCGCGCTGGAACGGCTGCCCGAGCCGCCGGTCGAGCCGTGACCGGCGGCGGCGCCCCCGGCCGTGACAGGCCCGGTTTCGGACGCTTTCACCCGTCCGCCGTCCGGCCGGGCGCGCTGGGGCCGATGATGGGCAGGGCGTAGCCGGCGAGGGGAGGGGTGCGGCCGTGGGCTGGACGACCGAGGAGTTCGGGGAGTCCCACGAGGGCATCGTGGGCGCCGTCCTGGACGACGGCAGTGAACCCAAGCACGCGTACTTCGACCTCGGCAGCGGCGCCGGGACGTACCGGACCAGCGAGTGGTGGGCGTACGACGGCACCATGGGCAGGCCGAAGGCGGCGGCCGTACGCGCCTCGTGCAGCTGCGGCTGGCGGGGGCCGGGCATCCCGGTCCCGTGGGGCGAGCCGGCCGATGACGGCCTGGAGGACCTGGACGTGTCGGGACCGCGCCGGGACTGGGACGAGCACATCCGGACGGTCGAGCGGCGGACGGTGCCGCTGCCGGCCGACCTGGCCCACCTGCTGAGCGCCCTGGAGGACCGGCTGATCCCGCTGGCCGAGGACGCGCCGGCCGCCGCGCTGCGTGCCGTCGCCGCGCTGGACCGGCTGAGCCAGCGGGCCGGCCGGGAGGCGGCCTGCGTGCTCGAGGAGAACGGCGACCAGCGATGGGAGGCGCTCGGCCGGGCCCTGGGCATCGGCGCGGACCGGGCCCAGTCCCTCGTCACGCACTACCTGCTGCTGCGCTGAGCCCGGCCCGGCCAGCCCACCGCCGGGGCCCAGGCGCCAGCCCCGCCAACCCACCAC
>NZ_JBEZBT010000010.1:108652-129504 GCF_040647235.1 Streptomyces sp. NPDC042638 | reverse complement strand
ACCGGAGCCCAGGCACCAGCCCCGCCAACCCACCACCGGAGCCCAGGCACCAGCCCCGCCAACCCACCACCGGAGCCCAGGCACCAGCCCCGCCAACCCACCACCGGAGCCCGGGCGCCGGCCCGGTCAGCGGGGCCGTCGCCGGACGCGGGACCGGCGGGACCGGCGGGACCGATCACGCCGTGGCCCCCGGCCGGCCGAGCGGACCCGGTGGCGACGCCGACGGGTGACGGTATCGCCGACGGGTGACGGCGTCGCCCTCGCGCCCGCGGCGCCGCGCGGTTCTCTTCCCGCGCCGGACGTTCCCCGCTTCCGCGCCGCCTCCCCTGTCCGGCCCAATGACGGTGCGCCGGAGGGGCGGGCCGGCTCGCGGGGTGTGACCGTGGGGAGGGAAGCGCGGATCACGAGTGGCGAGGAGCGAGCGTGGTGAACGGAGCCGGCGAGGGCTGTACGCAGCTGAGTGCCGTGGCGGACGCCGTGCTGTACGAGGGATACCTGCTCTACCCCTATCGCCGGTCCTCGGCGAAGAACCGGGTCCGCTGGCAGTTCGGCGTACTGCTGCCCCGGAACTGGGTGGAGCGGGACGCACCGGTCACGCCCGGCCTGTCCGGCTCCGCCGACTCCTGGTACCAGCAGACCGAGTGCCTGGTGCGGGCGCGGCGCGGTGACGCGGCCGTACGGGTGCGGGTGCGTTATCTGCAGCTGCAGCACAAGCAGGTGGAGGCGGCCGACGGGGAGGGCGGACATCGCCCGGTCGAGTCGTTGCGGACGGCGGACGGGGCCGTTCAGCTGTCGTTCGAGGAGGCGGTGCCCCGCGAGACCGAGCTGGTGCTCACCCTGGAGGAACTGCTGCACGGCGGGCGGACCGTGGCCGTAGGGGCGCCGGCCGGGGCGGAGTACGAGCCGTTGCCCGCCGGAGCGGGGCGGACGGTGCGGCGGCGCCGGGAGGTACGGGCCGCGACGACGGTCGTGGCCGAGCCCCTGGCCCCGGAGCTGTACCGGTTGCGCGTGCGCACCGAGAACTCCGACGAGGGGCCGGACCCGCGGGCCCCGCGGGCCGCGGTGCTGGGGCGGGCGCTGCTCGCCACGCACACCCTCCTCGTCGGCGACGGCGTCGAGTTCGTGTCGCTGACCGATCCGCCGGCCGCTCTCGCGGAGCACGCACGCGGCTGCCGCAACGCCTTCACGTTCCCCGTGCTCGGCGGTCAGCCGCCGGAGTCCGGCAGCGAGGACGGGGCCACGAGCGCGTCCGCGCTCTCCGCGCCGATCATCCTGCCGGACCATCCGCAGGTGGCGCCGGAGAGCCCCGGCGATCTGCACGACGCGGCGGAGATCGACGAGATCCTCACGCTGCGCACGATGCTGCTGACCGACGAGGAGAAGGCCGAGGCGCGGGCCACCGATCCGCGGGCCGCCCGGATCGTCGACCGTGTGGAGACCATGCCCCAGGAGGTCTTCGCCCGGCTGCACGGCACCATCCGCTCGCTGACCCCCGCTCAGGCACCGGCTCCGGGCCGGCCCGCCTGGTGGCAGGAGGGCGGTGACGACGGACTGTCCCCCACGACGGACACCGTGCTGGTGGGCGGGGTGCCGGTGGGCGGCGGCAGCCGGGTGCGGCTGCGCCCGCGCGGCCGGGGCTCCGACGCCCAGGACATGTTCCTGGCCGGGCGGACCGCACAGGTCTCCGCGATCTTCCACGACGTGGACGGCAGCGTCCATCTGGCCGTCACCGTGGACGACGACCCCGCCGCCGAACTGCACGGCTGGTACGGCCGGTTCCACTACTTCCGCCCCGACGAGGTCGAACCGCTCGGCGTCGCGGACGCACCGGACCAGGTCCGCCCGCCCCGGCCGAACACCCCGCGGCCCGCCCGTCCGGCCGACCGTCCCGAGAGGGGGCGCTCCGATGTCCGCACCTGAGGGACCGGCGCACCACCACCGGACGGCCGCCGCCCCCGACGACCCGACCCCACCGACCCTCGCGGCCCCGTCGGCCGCGGCCTGAGCGGTTATCGAGACCGGCTGCAACGGAGGCCCAGACATGACCACACAGAGCGGTACCACCGAAGTCAGCGGCGAACCCAGCAGGGCTGAGGCGCGGGAGGGCTTCGACGAGATCACCATCCTCTGGATCTCGGAGGGCATGAGCTGCGACGGCGACACGGTGTCGCTGACCGCCGCGGCCCAGCCGTCCATCGAGGACGTGGTGCTCGGGCTCATCCCGGGCCTGCCGAAGGTGAACCTCGTCAACAAGGTGCTCTCGCCGAGCCTGGGCGGCGAGGACTTCCTCGCCCCGTACCGGGCGGCGGCACGCGGCGAGCTGGAGCCGTTCATCCTCGTCATCGAGGGCTCGATCCCGAACCAGAACATCATCGAGGGCGACGGCTACTGGACGTCGTTCGGCAACGACCCGGAGACCGGTGAGCCCCAGACGCTGAACGAGTGGATCGACCAGCTGGCGCCCAGGGCATGGGCGGTGGTCGCGGCCGGTACCTGTGCGACGTTCGGCGGTATCCACGCCATGGCGGGCAACCCGACCGGCTGCATGGGTCTCGCGGACTACCTGGGCTGGGAGTTCAAGGCGCGTTCGGGGCTCCCGGTGGTCAACGTCCCCGGCTGTCCGATCCAGCCGGAGAACTTCATGGAGACCCTGGTCTGGGTGCTCCAGCACGCGGCCGGTGCCGCTCCCCCGCCGCCGCTGGACCACATGCTGCGTCCGCAGTGGCTGTTCGGCAAGACCGTGCACGAGGGCTGCGACCGGGCCGCGTACTACGAGCAGGGCGACTTCGCACGGGACTACAACTCCCCCAAGTGCCAGGTGAAGGTCGGCTGCTGGGGTCCGGTCGTCAACTGCAACGTGCCCAAGCGGGGCTGGATGGCCGGCATCGGCGGCTGCCCGAACGTCGGCGGCATCTGCATCGGCTGCACGATGCCGAGCTTCCCGGACGCCTTCATGCCGTTCATGGACGAACCCCCGGGCGGCACGCTGTCGACGATGGTGATCAGGCCGTACGGGGCGGTCATCCGCCGACTGCGCGGCCTGACCAACGACATGGTGAACCACGAGCCCAAGTGGCGTCACAACAAGCAGAAGCTGACCAGCGGTTACGACCCGCACTGGCGCGCGTGACACCCCCGGTGACCGCAGCCGTCCCGCAACCCGCCACCCGACAGCCCAACCCGAACAGCGAGGGGCAGCACCGCAGATGACCACCACCGAATCCCGGCCCACAGATCGCAAACCCGCCCAGATCGTGGACATGTCCTGGGACCCGATCACCCGGATCATCGGCAATCTGGGGATCTACACCAAGATCGACTTCGCCAACCAGGAAGTCGTGGAGTGCCACAGCACCTCGTCGCTGTTCCGCGGCTATTCGGTGTTCATGAAGGGCAAGGACCCGCGTGACGCGGGGTTCATCACCTCGCGGATCTGCGGCATCTGCGGCGACAACCACACCACGTGCTCCAACTACGCCCAGCAGATGGCCTACGGCGTCAAGCCGCCGAAGCTGGCCGAGCACATCACCAACCTGGGCGAGGCGGCGGAGTACATCTTCGACCACACCCTCTTCCAGGACAACCTGGTCTTCGTGGACTTCTGCGAGGCGATGGTGAAGGCCACCAACCCCGGCGTCCTGGCCCGCGCGGAGCGCACCGACGCGCCCCGCGGCGACATCCACGGCTACCGGACCATCGCCGACATCATGAAGGCCTTCAACCCCTTCGAGGGCGAGGTCTACAAGGAGGCGCTGAAGGTCAGCCGGATCACCCGGGAGATGTTCTGCCTCATGGAGGGGCGGCACGTGCACCCCTCCACGCTGTACCCGGGCGGGGTCGGCACGATGCCGCAGCCGAACACCTTCACCGACTACCTCAGCCGGCTCATGCACGTCATCGACTTCATCAAGAAGGCGGTGGCGATGAACGACGACGTCTTCGACTTCTTCTACGAGGCCCTGCCGGGCTACGAGGAGGTCGGCAAGCGCCGCATCCTGCTGGGCTGCTGGGGCGCCTTCCAGAACCCGGACGTCGTCGACTACCGCTACGCGACGATGAACGAGTGGGGCAAGGCGATGTACGTCACCCCGGGCATCATCGTGGACGGCAAGCTGGTCACCAACAACCTCATCGACATCAACCTCGGCCTGCGCATCATGCTGGGCAGCTCCTTCTACGAGGACTGGGTGAACGAGGACCCCTTCGTCACCCACGACCCGCTCGGCAACCCCGTGGACATGCGCCACCCCTGGAACCAGACCACGGTTCCGGTGCCGCAGAAGCGGGACTTCGAGGGCAACTACAGCTGGGTGATGAGCCCGCGCTGGTACCACCCGGAGACCGGCGACCACCTCGCCCTGGACACCGGTGGCGGCCCCCTCGCCCGGCTCTGGTCGACCGCCCTGAGCGGCCTGGTCGACACGCCGTACGTCAAGGCGACCGGCGGCGGCATCCGCATCACCCTGCCCAAGGGCGAGAAGCTGCCGGAGACCACCCTGGAGTGGCGCATCCCGAAGTGGAGCAACACCCTGGAGCGGGACCGTGCCCGGCCGTACTTCATCGCCTACGCCGCCGCCATGGCCCTGCAGTTCCTGGAGGAGGCCATGGGGATGCTCAGGAGCGGCGAAACGAAGGTGTACGAGAACTTCGAGGTGCCGGACGAGTCGATCGGCTGCGGCTTCCACGAGGCGGTGCGCGGGGTCCTCTCGCACCACCTGGTGATCCGGGACAAGAAGATCGCCAACTACCACCCGTACCCGCCCACCCCGTGGAACGCCAGCCCCCGTGACATCTACGGCACCCCCGGCCCGTACGAGGACGCCGTCCAGGGGCAGCCGATCTTCGAGGAGAACGGGCCCGACGACTTCAAGGGCGTCGACATCATGCGCACGGTCCGCAGCTTCGACCCGTGTCTGCCGTGCGGTGTGCACATGTACATGGGCAAGGGCAAGACCCTGACCACCGTGCACTCGCCGACGTACGGAGCCAACCATGGCTGACGCCGCCGTACGGCTGCCGGATCCGGCGGTGGAGGCGCGGCTCGGCCGCCTCGACGAGGTGCTGGCCGGGCTGGAGGGCACTCCCGGCCCGGCCCTGGAGGCGGTGCGGCTGCTGACCGAGGTCTACGGCGAGGCCCTCGCCCGGGTCCTCGACCACGCGGAGGAGCCGCTGCGGCGGACGCTGGCGGAGGACGAGCTGCTCGGGCACCTGCTGGTGCTGCACGAGATCCACCCCGAGCCTCCCGAGCGCCGGGCGGCCCGCGCGGTGGAGAAACTGCGGCCGGCGGTTCGCGAACGCGGCGGTGACCTGGTGTGGGCCGGCGTCGACGGGCGGGTGGCACGGGTCCGGCTCACCGGTGGCGGCGGATGCGGTTCCGGATGCGGCGGCGGGTCGGCGGACGTCATCGGGGCCGTGCGGGCCGCCGTCCTCGCGGTGGCACCGGAGCTGGAGTCGGTCGAGGCGGTCGCCGAGGAGCGCAAGGCGGCTCCGGCGTTCGTACCGCTGAGCACGATCAAGCGCCGGGCCCTGCCCCAGGAGGCGCGGTGAGCGTGGGCGGAGCACTCGCCCGGGTGATCCACTCCGCGCGTGACCGGGCGCCGCGGACCGAGGAGAGCTGCGAGCTGTGCGCCACCCGCGTGGCCGAGGAGCACCCCCACCTGTACGACACGGGTGCCGCCGAGGTGCGGTGCGTGTGCCACCCGTGCTCGGTGCTGTTCGCCGACGACGGGGCCGGCGAGGGCCGCTACCGGCTCGTGCCCCGGCGCCGGCTGCGCCTGCCACCGGTCGACACGGGGGTGCTGGGCGTCCCGGTGGGGCTGGTGTTCTTCGTGCCGCGCGCCGACGGGACGGTCACCGCGCAGGGGCCGAGCCCGGCCGGGGCCATGCGCTGGGAGGTGGACGCGGCGGCCTGGCGGCGACTGACCGCCGCGGTGCCGCTGCTCGCCACCATGACACCGGATGTGGAGGCGCTGCTGGTGAACACCGTGCGCGGCCTCGACGAACACTGGATCGTGCCGGTCGACGACTGCTACCGGATGACCGCCCTGGTCCGCCGCGAGTGGCAGGGCCTCTCCGGTGGCGGCCGGGTCTGGCCGGCCGTAGAACAGTTCTTCAGGGAGCTGACCGAGCGGTCGTGAGGACCCGGAAGGAGATCGGACATGGGCAGCATCCGAGTGGGCCGTCCCCAGGCCAAGCCCGACACGCCCACCCACGTGCGCGGACTGCACCAGGGCAACAAGGGCCCGTACAAGCACCAGACCGGACATCACAAGGACGGCAGCTCCGACGCGCGCCGCTCCACCGGTATCCACTGGAAACGGCATGACGCCCTGGTGAAGGACATGCCGAACATCTCACCGGGATGAGAGAGCAGGAAGTGACGCCATGAACATGGCCATGCGAAGAAGAAGGACCGCGCGCCGGGGAATGTCGGGGCGACAGCTGCTCGCCGCGCAGGCCGCACTGGCCGGCGGTGTGGTCGCGACCCTGTTCCTCAAGGAACTCCCGGGCATCGTGCGCGAGTTGCGGATCTACCGGATGACCGGGGGACTGCGCGCCCATCGCCGGTACCCCTGAGGCCGGCGTGCACGAGCTGTCGATCGCGAGCGCGATCGTGGAGCAGGCCGGGCAGATCGCCCGGGCGGACGGCGCCGACGGTGTCTCGTCGGTGACCGTCCGCGTCGGAGAGCTTGCGGGTGTGGTGCCGGACGCGCTGCACTTCGCCTTCGAGGTGGCCCGCGACGGTACGGCCCTCGCGGCGGCCCGGCTCGTGGTCGAGCAGGTGCCCGCGCGGGCCTGGTGCGGGGAATGCGCCGAGGAGTTCGCGGTCGGCATGCCCCCGTTCTTCTGGTGCCCCCGCTGCGACCGGCCGTCGCGGGAGCTGCGCAGCGGCCGCGAACTGGAGATCACCGGCGTGGAGACGTGACCGGCCCCGCCTCGTCGGCGGGGCCGGTCACGGTCCGGGGCCGGGCCCCGGCTTCTCAGCAGATGCGGGGCAGCTGCTCACCCAGCGGCAGGTCCACCACCCGGGTGCCGCCGAGACCGGTGGCGACGACCACCATGCCCGGGTGGTCGGCCACGCACTCGCCGATCAGGGCGGCTCCGGTGCCCTGCGGGTGGGCGTGCATCGCCGCCAGTACGGCGTCGGCGTGCTCCGGGGGCACGAAGGCGACGAGCCGGCCCTCGTTGGCGACGTACAGCGGGTCCAGGCCGAGGAAGCCGCAGGCGTTCGCGACCTCGTCCGGGACCGGGACGGCCCGCTCACGCAGCCGGACACCGGTGCCGGAGGCGCGGGCGATCTCGTTGAGGGAGGCGCCGAGGCCGCCGCGGGTGGGGTCGCGCAGGACGTGGATGTCCTTGGTGACCGCCAGCATCGCCGCCACGAGGTCCGCCAGGGGCGCGGTGTCGGAGGCGATCTCCACCCCGAACTCCAGGCCCTCGCGCACGCTCATGATCGCCACCCCGTGCAGGCCGATGGGGCCGCTGACGATGACGGCGTCACCCGGCCGGGCGCGCTGCGGGCGGATGTCGACCCCGTCGGGTACGAGGCCGACGCCGGCGGTGGTGACGTAGACGCCGTCGCCGTGCCCGCACTCCACGACCTTGGTGTCGCCGGTGGCCACGACGACACCCGCCGCCTCGGCCGCCGCGCCGACGGCCCACGCGACGCGTTCCACGACGGCCAGTTCGACGCCCTCTTCGAGGATGAAGGCGGTGGAGAGGTAGGCGGGCCGGGCACCGCTCATCGCCAGGTCGTTGACGGTGCCGTTGACGGCCAGGTCACCGAGGCTGCCGCCGGGGAAGAACAGCGGCCGTACCACGTAGGAGTCGGTGGAGAAGGCCAGCCGGACACCGCCCAGGCCGAGGACGGCGGAGTCGGTGAGGGCGGCGAGGGTGGGGTTGCCGTAGGCGGGTGCGAAGACCTGCTCGATCAGTTCGGCGGACAGGGCGCCTCCTCCGCCGTGGCCCATGACGACGACCGGCTGGTCGCGCACGGGGGCGGGGCAGGTCCAGTTCGCGGGGTCGACGGCCGGTCGGGTCGCTTGTGCCGCTTCGGTGGCGAGGTCAGCCAACGGGGTTCATCTCCTCGCGGGGGATACGGGATCCCTGCTGGGCCGGGCTGTCGGTCATCCGGCGGTAGAGGTAGTAGGCGGCGCAGGCGCCCTCGCTGGAGACCATGGTGGCGCCGAGCGGGGTGCGGGGGGTGCAGGCCGTGCCGAACGCCTCGCACTCGGTCGGCTTGATCAGCCCCTGGAGGACCTCGCCGGCCCGGCACACGGCGGGCTCCTCGGTACGGATGCCGCTGACGTCGAAGCGGTGCTCGGCGTCGTAGGCGCGGAAGGCGTCGGTCAGCCGCCAGCCGCTGGCCGGGATGCGTCCGATGCCGCGCCAGTTGCGGTCGACGACCTCGAACACCTCCTCCAGCATGCGCATGGCCGCCGGGTTGCCCTGGTCGCGTACGGCCCGGGGGTAGGCGTTCTCCACCCGGTGCTCGCCGCGTTCCAGCTGGTGGACGGCGCGGCGGATGCCTTCGAGGATGTCCAGCGGCTCGAAGCCGGTCACCACGATCGGCACGCGGTGCTTCTCGGCCAGCTCCGGGTACTCGGCGGTGCCCATCACGCTGCACACGTGCCCGGCGGCGAGGAAGCCCTGCACCCGGCAGCTGGGGGCCGTCATGATGGCCTCGATCGCCGGGGGGACCCGGACGTGGGACACCAGCAGGCTGAAGTTGTCCAGGCCGAGCCGGCGGGCCTGGTGCACGGCCATGGCGTTGGCGGGCGCGGTCGTCTCGAAGCCGATCGCGAAGAACACGACCTGGCGGCCCGGGTTCCTGCGGGCGAGGTCGAGCGCGTCGAGCGGTGAGTACACCACGCGGATGTCCCCGCCCTCGCCCTTGACCCGGAACAGGTCCCGGTCGGTGCCCGGCACGCGGAGCATGTCACCGAAGGAACAGAAGATCACGTCGGGGCGGGCGGCGATCTCCAGGGCCTTGTCGATGACCTCCAGGGGTGTCACGCACACCGGGCAGCCGGGGCCGTGGATCAGCTCCACCTCCTCCGGCAGGAGCTGGTCGATACCGTGCCGGATGATGGAGTGGGTCTGGCCGCCGCAGACCTCCATCAGTGCCCAGGGCCGGGTGGCGGTGGCCCGGATCTCGTCCAGCAGCCGGCGTGCCAGCCCGGGGTCGTTGAACTCGTCGATGTACTTCACCGGGCGTCACTCCCGTTCTCCTGCCGGGCCGCCTGCTCCCAGGCGTCACCGAACTCCTCTTCCAGAAGCCCCAGTTGCTCGAAAAGCTCCAGGGACGCGCGGGCCGACTCCTCGTCCAGGCGCTGCAGCGCGAACCCGACGTGGACGATGACGTACTCCCCCACCTCGACGTCGGGCAGGTACTCCAGGCACGCCTGTTTCTGTACTCCGCCGAAGTCGATCAGCCCGGTGAGGGGGTCGGCGCGCCGGTCGATGGACACGACCTTGCCGGGGACTGCCAGACACATGGGTCACTCCGTCTCGTGGTTGTTGGCTGTTCCGGCGACCATCAACTGGCCGAGCGCCAGCCCGCCGTCGTTCGGGGGGACCTCGCCGTGCCGCAGGACCCTGAAGCCGTCCCGTGTGAGCAGGACGGCGCACTCGTGCTCCAGCAGGGCGTTGGCGAAGACGCCTCCGGTGAGGGCGACGGTGGCCAGGCCGGTCGCCGTGCGGGCGCGGCGGCAGATCTCCGTGACGGCCCGCGCGACACCGCGGTGGAAGCGGGCCGCGAGCACCGGGGCGGGGGTGCCGCGTGCCTGGTCGCGCAGGAGGGCCGTCAGCATCGGCGCGGGGTCGCAGCCGAGGCTGTCGGCGCCGCCGAGGCCGAAGGGGTAGGCCACGGTGTCCGCGCCGCCGGCCTCCAGCGCCGCCGCCTCCAGTTCCGCCGCGGCCTGCGCCTCGTAACCCGCCCGGTGGCACACGCCCACGAGTGAGGACACGGCGTCGAAGAGCCGCCCCATGCTGGAGGTGGGCACACAGGCCACCTGCCGTTCCAACTGCTGTCTCAGGACCGCGCGTTCGGTGTCCGAGCAGGCGGTGACGCTCGGCAGCCGCGGCGTCCACGGCAGACCCGCCGCCCACAGCCGGGCCAGCGCCAGCCGGCACGGGTTGGCCACGCCGGCGTCGCCGCCGGGCAGCGGGGCGGGGACCAGGTGGGCGAAGCGCCGGTAGCGGGTGTAGTCGGCCAGCAGGATCTCCCCGCCCCACACCGTGCCGTCGTCGCCGTACCCGGTGCCGTCGAAGGCGACGCCGATCACGGGTGTGGTGCCGTCGAGGCCGTGTTCTGCCATCGCGGAGGCGATGTGCGCGTGGTGGTGCTGGACGAACGCCGGTTCGCGCAGGCCGAGTCCGATGGCCCGGCCGCGGGCCCGCCGCGTCGAGTGGTAGCCGGGGTGCCGGTCGGCCGCCACCTGGCGCGGGCTGACTCCGGTGAGACGGGTCAGATGCCGTTCGGCCCGCTCGGCGGCCTCCAGGGTGGCCAGCTCCCCCATGTCGCCGATGTGCGGGCCGAGCCAGGCGTGCTCGCCCTCGCCCAGGCAGGGCACGTTCTTGAGGTCTCCGCCGACGGCGAGCGTGGGCCGCACGGGCAGCGGCAGGCGCAGTGGGCGGGGGACGTATCCGCGGGAGCGGCGCAGCACCTGTTCGGTGCCGTCGGGACGGACCCGGAGCAGGGAGTCGTCGCAGAAGGCGGCGACGGGCCGGTCGTGGCCGAGCCAGGCGTCGGCGAGGCCGGCCAGCCGGGTCAGGGCCTCGGTGTCGTCGGTGACGATGGGTTCGCCGGAGCGGTTGCCGCTGGTCATGACGAGCACCCGGGGGCCGGGGGGGTCTCCGGGCAGCCCGAACAGCAGGGTGTGGACGGGGGTGTAGGGCAGCAGCACGCCGACGTGCGGGCTGCCCGGACAGACCTGGTCGGCGAGGCGGAGGCCGTCCGGGGGCGTGCGGCGGCGCAGCAGGACGATGGGGCGGCGGGCGCCGGTGAGGGCGGCCCGTTCCGCGTCGCTCAGGAGGGCGATCCGCTCGGCGGTGGCCAGGTCCGCGCACATCACCGCGAAGGCCTTGCCGCCCCGCTCCTTGCGGTCGCGCAGGGCGGCGACCGCCCGGGGGTCTGTGGCGTCGCAGGCCAGGTGGTAGCCGCCGACGCCCTTGACGGCGACGATCCGCCCGGCGGCGAGCAGCGCCCGTGCCGTCGCGAGGGCCTCGGCGTCCCGGGCCGGGCGGATCGCGAGGCCGGCGGCCGGGGTGAGCACGAGGCGTGGACCGCAGTCGGGGCAGGCGACGGGCTGGGCGTGGAAGCGCCGGTCGGCGGGGTCGCCGTACTCGTGGGCGCAGGCGGGGCACATCGGGAAGCCGGCCATGGTGGTGGCCGCCCGGTCGTAGGGCATGCCGGTGGCGATGGTGAAGCGGGGGCCGCAGTGGGTGCAGGTCACGAAGGGGTGGCGGTGGCGGCGGTCGCCGGGGTCGGCCAGTTCGCGCAGGCAGTCGGCGCAGGTCGCGGTGTCGGGCGGGAGCTGGGTGCGTCCCGCTGCCCGCTCGGTCGAGCGGATGGTGAAGGGGCCGCTGTCGCCCGTGGCGGGCAGGTGGACGCCGTCGATACCGGTGACGGCGGCGAGGGGCGGCGGCTGTTCGGCCAGCAGGGCGCAGAAGCGGTCCACCTCGTCCGCCGGGCCCTCGATCTCGATGAGCACGCCGTCGCCGGTGTTGCCGACGAATCCGGTCAGGCACAGAGCGGCGGCCAGGCGGTGCACGTGCGGGCGGAAGCCGACGCCCTGGACGGTGCCGCGCACGGTGAGCCGACGGCGGACCAGTCCGGCGGCGGGGGCGGTCATGCTACGGGGGCGGACGGGGCGTGGTGGTGGCCGTGCGGGTGCGGGGCGAGGGGCGGCCGGTGCGCCGGGGCGCCGTCGCGGGCGGCGAGGGCACGCTCCAGCAGGGTGCCGACGCCGGCGCCGGTGCGGGCGCAGGACCGTACGATCTCCACACCCGGGTTGACCTGGTGCACGTTCTCGTGGAAGAGGCTCTCGTCGAAGCCGGCCGGTCCGGCGAGGTCGGTCTTGGTGATGACGACGAGATGGGCGGAGCCGAACGCGGTGGGGTACTTCAGCGGCTTGTCCTCGCCCTCGGTGACCGCCATCAGCGCGATGCGCAGGGTCTCCCCGAGGTCGTAGGAGGCCGGGCAGACCAGGTTGCCGACGTTCTCCACGAAGAGCACGGCGGTGTCCGCCGGCAGCCAGCCCTCCAGCCGGGTGCGGACCTGGCGGGCCTCCAGGTGGCAGAGCCCGTCGGTGAGCAGCTGCTGGACGGGGGCGCCGGAACGGGCCAGCCGCTCGGCGTCGTTCTCCGTGGCCAGGTCCGCGGTGAGCGCGGCCACCGGGATGCCCTGCTCCACCGCGCGGGACAGGACCCGGCCGAGGAGTTCGGTCTTGCCGCTGCCCGGGCTGGACAGCAGGTTGACCATCGTGACGCCCTGCCGGGCGAGGTCGCCGCGCAGGTTCGCGGCCAGGTCGTCGTTCTTCGCCAGGACGGCCTGTCTGACGTCGGACCCGCACATGGGCGCTGCTCCTCGGATAGGTGACGCAACCCGGGCCGCGTTCCTGCGGCCCGGGGTCTCACCGATCTTCGGGCCCGCCGGGCGCGGTGGCGGGCAGCGCAGCCGTGCGCGGGGTCCCGGATTCCATCGGGCGGCCCAACGGGGGCAGCGGCCCGGCGGGGTCGTCGAGCAGGGCGGGCAGGAGTGTGTGCAGGGCGTCCACGGCCCGGCCGACGGCTTCCCGCACCGTTGCGCTGAGCCCTGGGAGGATGTCGTCGTCGCTCGGCAGGACGGCGGGTTCGCAGGCCAGGACGAGGACCCTGGGCAGCGGCTCGTCACCGAGGTGGGTGGCCAGGGCCAGCACCTTCGCCGGGTCCATGCCGTGGGCCTCGGGCGGGACGGTGCCGTCGGGGGGTTCCGCCTCGATCAGGGAGAGGGTGCCGGGGCGGTGCCCTCGCGGGGCCGCGTCGACCAGGACGGCGGTGGCGTAGCCGGACAGCAGGTCGTAGGCCAGGTCCAGGCCGCGGATGCCGTAGTCGCGCACCCGGACCCCGGGCGGCAGGGGGCGGTCTTCCAGGGCGCGGATCACCTCGGGGCCGAAGGCGTCGTCGGCGAGGAAGATGTTCCCGACGCCGGCCACCAGCAGTCGAGGCGTCACCGGAGGTCTCCGGGGGCCGGGGCGAGGGGGCGGGGTGAGCCGCCCGGCGTCTTGCGGACGAAGGCCGAGCGCAGGGCGTGGTACGGGGCCTCGGGGTCGAAGAAGATGGCGCGCATGCGGGCCAGTTCGTCCTCCCGGTAGCGGGCGAGGGGCCGGGCCCGCTCGTCGGCCGCGCGGGCCGCGGCCTTCTCGGCGAGCCGCCGGTCCAGGTCCGGGGTGGCGGCGAGTTCGGCGGCCAGCCGCTGGACCTCGGCCGCGAAGTCCTGGGGGGCGGCCGGCACCAGCCGGTCCACGAGCCCGAGCCGTTGTGCGTTGGCCGCGCTGACCGGCAGCGCCTCGGTCGTCAGCCGGCGGGCCCGCTCCGCGCCGACGCGGCGCGGCAGGGTGTACGTCCAGAACTCCGAGCCGTACAGGCCCATGCGCCGGTAGTGCGGGTTGAGGACGACGCCCGTACGGCACCACACCTGGTCGGCGGCGAGGGCGAGCATGGCGCCGCCGGCCGCGGCGTTGCCGGCGAGCGCGGCCACCACCAGCCGGTCGGTGGTGCGCAGCACGGCCTCGACGAGGTCGTCCATCGCGTTGAGGTTGGTCCAGGACTCCTGGGCCGGGTCGGGGGCCGCCTCGACGACGTTGAGATGGATGCCGTTGGAGAAGAAGTCACGCGTCCCGCCGAGGACGAGGACGCGGGTGGGGCGGCGGAGCGCCTCCGTGTAGGCGGCGAGCAGCCTGCGGCACTGGTCGGTGCTCATCGCGCCGCCCGGGAAGGAGAAGGTGAGGAAGCCGGCGTCACCGTGCTGCCGGTAGCGGATGTCGGTCCAGGTCCGCCGGCCGGGCGGGAGTTCCAGCGGCACGGGGTCCGCCGGGAGCGCGGGGCCGCACTGGTAGGAGGCTAGTACGGAGGCGGCCGGCCGGCGGAAGGGTGCCGGGTCGCCGGAGTTCCTGCGGGGGCGCAGTTCCGGGATCCAGACGGCGCCGTCCCGGGTGGCACGGCACACGCCGCCCGCGCGCTGGGCCAGCAGGGCGCCGGGACGGCCGCGCAGCCGGTCCTCCGGGTGGCCGCCGTGCAGGAAGACCTCGCGGCCGAGGAGTTCGTCCAGGACGCCGGGCTGGGAGTCGGCGCCGCGGAGTTTGCGCAGGACCGTCTCGGTGTCGTCCCGCTCCCAGTCGATGCGCCGCCTGTCCTGCCGGAAGAGGTCGCGCCAGACGACGGTGACCGACTCGTCGGTCTGCGCCAGCGGCTTGTGGCCGCCCTCGGCGTAGCGCCGTACGGCCGTCAGGACGGCGGTGACGGCGGCGTCGGATGTCTCGTTGCGGTAGAGGTCGCTCTTGCCCACGGGCGGGACGGGGAACGGCTCGGCCGCCCAGATCGCGCCCGCGTCCATCGCCGCCTCGGCCTGCAGCACGGTCACGCCCCACTGCTCCGCCCGGCCGGAGATGGCCCAGTCCAGCGAGGAGGGGCCGCGGTCGCCCGGCGGGCCGGGGTGGACGATCAGGCAGGTGTGCTCCCGCCACACGTCCTCGGGCAGGGCGGTCCTGAGCATCGGCGCGACGATCAGGTCCGGGCGCACCTGCCGTACGGCCGCCCGGACCGGGTCGGGGCCGTGCGCGGCCAGGACGACGTCCACCTGGTGCCCGTGGTCCGACAGTTCGGCGTACAGACGCTGGGAGAGACTGTTGAACGCGCTGGCGACGAGCAGAATGTCCATGCCACGGCATGCTCGTCCTTCTCCGGGGTGCCGGGAAGAACCGTCGCGGCGTTTCGCCGGCCCCGGTCAGGTCTCTTCCTCCATCCGGATCGCATTGCGCAGATCGTCGAAGGCCTGGCCCCGCTCCTCCCGGTGCGCCTCCAGCAGGGCCGCGGCGATCGCGTCGAGCTTGCGCTGGACGGCGTGCTCGGCGCGCATCTCGGCGTTCTTCAGCAGGGCCAGGAGCAGCAGGGTGACCGCCGTCATGGACTCGCCCGCGAGCAGCAGCAGCTCCAGCGGCAGGTGGGCGGCGTGGGCGGCGACGAAGAAGCCGACGAGCAGCAGGCAGAAGAGGAAGAACGCCGGGGAGCTGGTGAAGTTCGAGGCGTACTCGGCGAGCTGGTCGGACCGGCCGCGGCGGGAGCCGCCGCGGTGCACGGGATTCTTGAAGGTCATGACCGAGCCCTTCCCCGTGGCGGGCGGACCTCGGCCGGGGGCCGCCGCCCGGGTGTAGCCGTGCGGGCGGTCCGGGCCCCCGCACGCACGGTGAGGGGCCCCCACGCCCGGCCTCAGGCCGCGAGGGACCGCCCTGGGGTGAGGCGGTCGAGCAGCTGGCCGTGGTGCAGCTCGGCCACGGGGGCCAGCAGGTCGGGGTGGCGGAGCAGGGCCGCGGCACGGCGGTCGCCGTCGTCGGGGTCGAGCAGCCGGCGGAACTCGGCCGCCGCGTCGGTGGTGTGGTCCGCGTCGGCGAGGGCGGTGACGGCCAGACCGGCCAGTTCGGCGTCGGTGAGCAGCGCGGCGGCCCAGCTGGCCACGACCTCGTCCACCCAGGTGCGCCACGCCCACTCCTCGGCCGGGTGGTCGTCCGCCCGGTCGGCGCCGGTGATCCAGTCGAGGCGGCCCGCGCCCCCGGGGCCCGCCATGGTGACCAGGCCCGCGTCGATGTCGGTGGGGTACCGCAGCCGTGCGGCGGCCGTCACCGCCTGCCGGGCCTGCGCCTCGCACAGCGCGGAGGCCAGCGCGCCCCCGGCGGGCGGGTAGGCGCCGGTCAGCCAGCGCGCTGTGGCGGCGATCAGGGGGGACAGGTCAGTGAGCACAGCCGGGCCGTCCGAGGTGCGAGGGGGTACAGGGGCTCCACGCAACGGTAGCCCGGTGTCCGGTACGCCCGGGAGAGGGTGCGAACCAGGTCATATGTGACCTGACCCACGCCCGCCGCCTCGGGGCGCGCGGGCGGACGGCGACGTGTCGGCGGCTCGCGGTGTCCGGCCGGCAGGCCGCGGGTGCGCGGATGCACTGCGCCGGACAGGCTCCGGCAGACCGGTACGTCGCCCGCCGCGAGGCGGGGCGACACCGGCGAGGACGCTCCGGCGCGGGGCGGGGCTGCTGCGACGCCGAGGCCGGAGGTGGACGAGGACGGGCTGTCACGGCTGTGCGGCAGGCCCCTCGGCCCCGTCCGGCCGCTGGGCCCGGCCCGGCGACCCCGCGCACCCTGTCCGGCCTCGCACCGGCCCGGCCGCGTCGACTGCCCGTCGGCGGCGGTACCGCGGTCAGGCCGCGGCGCCTCGAACCCGCAGACGGTGCGGTGCACGCGCGCTGCCCGACCGGCTTCTCGCCGCCGCCCGAGGACCGGACAGGTCCGCCGCCCGCGCGCCGCGGCCCGCTGGAGCGGCTGACCACGACCGGCGTTGCCCGAACCCTTGCCGACCTGACCGCCCGATCGCCGCCACCGTGGACCCGGCTCGCCCGGGCTCCACCGTGGATGCGGCTCCGCCCTCAGGAGGTGCGGCTCGGGATGACGCAGTTCCTCGGCTGCTCCCGGCCCGTGGGCCAGCCCAGGCCGACGAACTTCAGCTTGCCCCGGCCCTCCCTGCCCGGATCCAGCTCGACCACCGCGACCGGCTTGTCGTACGGGTTTCCGCCGCTGGTCAGGCAGATCAGGCCACTGGTGCCCTGCACCCGGTGGCGGGACTGGAGTTGCGACCACTCCCTGCCGACGTCCTCCAGCCCGGGCACCTTCGTGGCGTCCCCGCTCTGCACCTGGTGCAGCGCCGTGCCGATGGTGACCATGCCGTCGTACACGAGCAGCGTCCGGGAGTCCTCCAGGTCCGGGGCGGAGCCGAGTTCCGTTCCCTTGCGACGCGTGGTCTCGATCAGCTTCCTCAGGTCGTCCAGGGCCGCCTTGGGCTCGGTGAGGTACTGGGGGAGCTCGTCCCCGGCCGGCTCACGGTCGTGGCTCGCCCGCCACCTCCTCTTCCAGGCGGTCAGTTCGGTGCTCCAGGCGTCCGGGTGCGCGGGCGCGGCGTACTGCACCGTCACCTTGGCCTCGCCGTCCGCGCCGCGCAGCTGGTCCCAGTCCTTCGCCGTCATGTTCAGCCGCAGCGAGGCGGCGTCCGAGCCGCTGATGATGGTGTAGTGCCGCTTCTCGCAGCCCACTTGTGCGAGCTTGAGCGCGAAGAGCCGCAGGTGCAGCGTGCGCCCCGCGAAGTAGACGGTGTCCGCCTCGGTGTCGCAGATGTTGTTGGCGATCTGGGTGAACTGGTTGCCGGTCGAACCCGCCTCGTCGATCGACGGGGACGCGAAGGACATCGCGGCGGGCCCGGGCGGCCCCTTCTCCTCGATCCCGCTGAACGCCTTCGCCAGCGACTCGTCGTAGCTGTCCGGACGGGTGTCGTAGACCAGCACCGTCCTGCGGTTCTCCCGGCCCCGGTCCCCGTTGAAGGCGGCCAGCGCCTGGGCCACGTCGTGGTTGGTGGGGATGATCCGGGCCAGGCCGGGGAACCGCGACTTCGCCATCCCGTCCGCCCCGTCCTCGTTGGCGATCCGGTCCCCGGTGATCCGGGAGGCGAGCACCGGGATCCTGTTCTCCGTCAGGCGTCTGACGGCGTCCTCCGTGGCGTCGAGGCTGAGGTTGAAGCCTGTTACGGCGCGCAGCCGGTCCTCGGGCGAGTCGGCCATGCGCAGCAGGGTGTCCACGACCCTGGACTGGTGTGTGTAGTCCCGCCCGGGGTTGGCCAGCACCAGCCGGATCTTCGGCGGCTCCCCCTCACCCTGGTTGGCCCGCAGCTGCCCCAGGTACGCCCCCTGGAGGTCGCTGCGTATCTGCCGCCGCTGTGCCGCCCTGTCCGACTGGAACGGCAGCATCATCGCCACCGTCACATGGGACTGGCCCTCTATCCTCTTGTTCTCCTGTGCGATGGCCCGGGCCACCGCGCTGATCTCCGGTGTGCCGAAGTCGTAGCCCGAGCCGTCGACTCCGATGCACTCGCCGCCGATCCGCTCGATCCCCCCGGTGCAGGTGTCGGGCCGCTGGAGGAAGGACCAGCCGAACAGGCCCCCCGCCACGAGCGCCGCCGTGACCAGCAGCGAGTAGAGGATCTTCTTCCATCTGGGCATCCCCGTCATCTCCTTCGCCCGAGCTGGTCGGTGCAGGCGCAGCGCAGCAACGGCTGGTCGTTCTCCGCCAGGTCGCTCCAGTCGGTGGCCGTCCTGCCGAGCCGGCCCGCGCCGTCGAACTCCATGATCGACAGGAGGTCCAGCAGCTTGGCGAGCGTGCGGGCCGTCTCCCTTCCGGTCGGCCTGGTGCGCTCCTCGCACAGCCACACCGCGTGCAGCAGCTGGTCGACGGTGCGGCGCAGCGCCGGGCCGTCCGCCGTCGACAGGCCCTGGGCGCGTTCCCGGCGGGTGTCCGCGCCGCCCGGATACGGTGCCTGCGCGATCTCCAGCAGCTCCGCGCACCATTCCCGGGGACGGCCGGGCAGTGTGGCGGCCAGGTGGCGGACGACGTCGTCCACACCGCCGGACACCAGGTGGTGGTTCATCCGGTGCGCCATGACCGAGCGGAACGCTCCCCCGCCGGGCGCTCCGTCCTGAGCCACGCGTGCGGTGTAGTGGTCCCGCAGCAGGTGGTGGTCGGCGTACCAGGCGGCGCCGTCGGGGAGCAGCCCGTACAGCCGGTGCACCAGCAGTTGGCGCAGTCCGAAGTCGCCGATGAAGTGCCGTTCGCAGCTCGGCCACCCGGTGTCGGTGAGCAGTTGCGACACGTGATGCGCCGTCAGGCGGTGGACCCGGCCCGACTGGTGGTGGCGGAGCAGGACGTCCGCGCACTCCTTGTCGTGCGCCACGGACAGGTGGGTGAGCAGATCGAGCCAGTGTCCGTGCTGCTCGGTCGGCAGCCGCACCGGCAGCTGCTCCAGGATCAGCTCCCGCAGCAGTACGTCGGCCACCGGCCGCTCGGCGGCGCCGTCGCCCGGGAGCCGCAGGGGGGCGTCCAGGATGTCCCGGTCATTGGCGTCCGCCGGCATCCGGAAACCGGCGGCGGCGGACGCCAGCCGGATCACCGTGTGCGGTCGTCCGCCGCTCAGCCTGGCCACGGCGGCGTCCACACGGCGCCGGTTGGTGCCGCCCTCCGGCTCCGCGCGCCGTTGCCTGCGCTCGGTCTCCGCGCGGATCTGGTCGCCGGTGAGCAGGGGCATGCGCAGCAGGAGCACCCCGTCGGCCAGCGGTGCCCGGTCCCCTCCCGCCGCCACGCGCCGGGACCATCGGGGCGGCACCCCGTCGGCGGGCCGGAACTCCGCCGGCGCCGGCACCTCCTCGGGCGGAAGCCCCCCGTACAGGAAGGCGCCCCCGTCCGCCCGGCGCGCTGTGCCGACGATCACCACGCGGTCGCGCTGGCCGGCCCGCCGGTCGGTGAGTACGGCGCGTAACAGCCGCTCCCCCAGGGGCGTCTCGGCGCGGTCCAGCAGGACTCCCGGGCGGCCGACCCGGCGCAGCCAGCCCACCGCCCCCGCGTAGGCGGCCTCCAGGTCCTCGCGCAGCGCCCGGAAGAGGAAGCTCTCCGCCAGCTCCCGCTCCTCACCGCCGGCCTGGAAGTCGGCGGCGAGGTCGCGCAGTCCGTGCTCGGGCTGACCGGCAGCGCCCGGGTAGGCACCGTAGATCCGGGCCAGTTCCGTCCGGCCCCGCGGCGCCAGGCTCGTGAAGAGCGCGTCCAGCAGCGCGGTGCTCACCGAGGCCGAGTACGGGTCGAGTGCCTGCCCGGAAAGGGTCGTCAGCAGGTTCCGCATGGCTCCGCGCAGCGCACCCCGCCAGAAGTCACCCGTCGCGAGGCCACGGAGTCGCTGCCGCTGGGCCAGCTCCTCGTACCGTTCGACCTCCGCCGCGACCGCGTCCGGGGTGCACTCCGCGACGCCGGTCGCGATCATCGCGAGCCCCGCGAAGAGCCGTGGGAAGGTGAACGAGCCGCCCGTCCCCTGCCAGGTGGACAGCCGCCGCGCGGTCTCGGTCAGGGCCTCGGTCGCGGCCGAGCGGGCGCCCGGCTCCGGCTCCGCCCGGTCCGCGTACACGGGCGAGCCGCAGTCCAGGTAGATCACCGGCACCTTGGCGGCGAACCGGTCCCGTACCGCGCGCAGCAGCCGCCCCTTGCCCATGCCCGGGCCGCCGGTGAGCAGCACCACGGGAAGGTCGGGGCCGTACAAGGGTTCGCGGCTGCCGCCCGATGGTGACCGGCCGAGCAAGCGCGCGAAGAAGGCTTCCTCACCGAGGAGCCGGTCGAACCCCAGGTCATCACACACGGATCCCTCGTGGATACTCCCCCCGCCCGGGAGCGGGTGCTCGATGTGGCGAAAGGAGATTAGTGGAACATGGAGGCATCTGTTCGTACAACGGTGCTTACGCGAAAGAAAGTTGGTGATGCGGGGCGGGGAGGTGGTGACCGGGGGCAGGCCAGAGGCCGGGCCGGATGGGCGGCCACGCCGGGCGCCGGTCCGGCCCGAAACGGCGGAGCCGGTCAACGACCCCGTTTCGGCGCGAAGTGGCCGCGCCGGACCGGCGAAACCGTCGCGCCCGTCACCTGCGTCACGTCCGTTCCGTCGCGTCGGTCGCGTCGGTCACGGCCGTCGCGTCGGTCACGGCCGTCGCGCCGGTCACGTCGGTCGCGTCCGTCACGCCGTCACACCGT
>NZ_JBEZBT010000010.1:0-108555 GCF_040647235.1 Streptomyces sp. NPDC042638 | reverse complement strand
CGTCACGCCGTCACGCCGTCACGCCGTCACGCCGTCACGCCGTCACGCCGTCACGCCGTCACGAAGGCTGTCCGCCGGTGACGGTTTGCGCACCCGGTGCCCGCCGCCGGACCGCCTCGGTGGGGGGACGTTCCCGCAGGGCGCCGTACGCGACGAAGTAGGCGGGCAGGCGGCGCAGCCAGGGTGAGCCGGCGACCAGGTGCGCGACGCGCCGGGCCCGCTCCGCGCTGCCCAGGGGCGGCCGGCCGCCCAGGACCGGGGCGATGAAGCGGGCGTGGGCCGTGCGCTGCAGCGCCTGTGTGACGACCGTGGTGGGACGGCGGCGGCGCTGCACACGGCGTACGTCGCGCAGCCGCACGGTGCCGCCGCGCAGGGGCTCGACCAGGTGGCGTGCGGTGGCCACGGCGTCCTGTACGGCGAGGTTGATGCCGATACCGAAGACCGGGGACATGGCGTGCGCGGCGTCGCCGATGCACAGCAGGCCGGGACGGTGCCAGCGGCGCAGGCGGTCCAGGTGTACGTCGAGGAGCTTGACGTCGTCCCACGACCGCAGGGCGGGCATGCGGTCGGCGACCCAGGGGACGCCGGCGGCGTAGACGGCCCTGAAGCGGTCCAGGCCCGCGGCGCGGCGTTCGGCGTCGGTCCCCTTGGGGATCAGCGCGGCGCACTGCCAGTAGTCCCCGCGGTCGATCATCGCGGTCAGGAAGCCCTCGCCGGCGCCGCCGACGAGCCCGGACGGGTCGCCGTCCTCCCGCGGCAGGCGGAACCACCAGGCGTCCATCGGGCAGGTGAAACGGTGCAGCCCCAGTTCCGGCCGGGAGCGGGCCAGCGAACCGCGGCCGTCGCAGGCCACGGTGAGGACGGCGCGCAGTTCGCCGGTGCGGCCGTCGGAGGTGCGGTACCGCACCCCGGCCACCCGGCCGGATTCGACCAGGAAGGAGGTCGCCTCCGTGTTCATCCGCAGCTGGAAGGACGGTTCGCGCCGCGCCTGCTCGGCGAGCAGGTCCAGCAGATCCCACTGGGGGACCATGGCCACGTAGTTGTAGGGGCCGGGGAGGACCGAGAGGTCCGCGACCGTGACGGCCGGACGTCCGGCGCCGACCGGCAGCTGGACGGTTTGGACGCGGCGCTGCGGCAGCCGGGCGAAGGGCTCGGCCAGCCCCAGCTCGTCCAGCAACGCCAGGGTCGAGGGGTGGACGGTGTCGCCGCGGAAGTCCCGCAGGAAGTCGGCGTGCTTCTCCAGCACGGTCACCTCGATCCCGGACCGCGCCAGCAGCAGGGCGAGCACCATGCCCGCGGGGCCCCCTCCCACGACACAACAGGTGGTCTTCTCCATGGCCGTCCCACCTTCCGGAGAGCATTAATTCATCATGCGATGAATAATATAGCGCTCCCTTCCACCCCGCAAGGTCACGTGTCGCCCCCGCACACGGGGGAACCCGTCGCCCGCCCGGTGCAGGACCGACAGACACCGGGGAGATGTGGGAGGTCTCATGACGACGACGGACGCCGCACGCTACGACGACCAGGGCGACGTCCCGCTGGGGGGCTATGCCGCCCTCGCTTCGGTGTTCGCGGGGAGCGCGGGGGCCTTCGCGCTGCTGGCCCGGCGCCGAGGCGTGCGGCTGCCGGAGGAGGTGCCGCCGTGGGACGTCGCGCTGATGGGCACGGCGACGTACAAGGCGTCCCGGCTGCTGACCCGGGACAAGATCACCAGTTTCGTCCGGGCACCGTTCACCCGTCGCGCGGGCGCGGGCGAGGGGAGCGAGGTCATGGACGAGCCCCGGGGCAGCGGTGTCCGGCGTGCCGTCGGCGACCTGGTCTCCTGCCCGTTCTGCACCGCCGGCTGGGTCGCCGGCGCGCTGGTGTGCTCCTACGCGGCGGCGCCCCGGCTCACCCGGCTGGTCTGCGGCGGGCTCAGCGCGCTGACCGTGGCGGACTGGCTCCAGTACGCCTGGACGGCGACCCAGCAGACGACCGAGGGCTGAGCCGCAGCCGGCCGCCGCCGCGACGCTGTTCCTCGTCCGGCTATTCCTCGTCCGTCGCCGTGATCAGCTCCACGTCCAGCACGCCGTCGTCCAGGAACAGCTCCGACGCCAGCCGGGAGGGGTCCTGCGTGCCCTCCAGCTGCAGCAGCACCCGCGCCGCGTCATCGGCGCGGCCGGGCAGCCGTTCCACCTTCACCTGCACTATGCGAAAGCCGCGCCGGGTGCAGATCTGCATCAGACGCGGCAGCAGCGCCGACCCGGTCCGGTAGGTCAGGCGGGCCTCGAAGGTGGCGGTGGTCGTGCCGGGCAGCACGCGGGAGGAGAGCAGCGGGTAGCCCCGGACCACGAGGAAGTGCAGCGCGGTCACCACCAGTGCGAGGACCGGCAGCCCGCCGCCGCAGGCCATGCCCACCGCACACGTCAGCCATATCGTGGCGGCGGTGGTCAGACCTCGTACGGCATCCCGTCGTACGAAGATGAGCCCGCCGCCGATGAAACCGATGCCGGAGACGATCTGCGCCGCGACGCGGGAGGGGTCGAAGGAGACGTTCTCCAGGCCGAGCACCGCGGTGAACCCGTGCTGGGAAACCTCCATCATCAGGGCGCTCGCGACACCGACCAGCGTGTGGGTGCGCAATCCCGCGCTCTTCTGCTGAGCCGCGCGTTCCCAGCCGATCAGGCTCGAGAGCAGCAGCGCCAGCCCCAGCTCGGCCAGTTGCCGCGGGCCCTGCCCGTTGTGGAGGTCCCACAACGGGGCCGCCAGCTGCGCGCTTGCCATGCGCACCTCACACGTCTGTCGCCGATGTTCCGCTGCGGACGCGTACCCCGGCGACGGACGGCCGACGCCGACCGGGCCGCATTCGTGGTGCCGGTGGCCGGGTCCGGGCGCGGGGTGCGGCGCAGGGGCCTCGTGCGGGGTCGCACGGCGTGACCGGGGTCCGTGATGCTGGTTCAATTCGTGTGCAAGCGCTCGCCGGGGGCAGGCGTGGTCGTGACGCCCCCCCACCTCGAAAAGGTGCTTCATGGCCTTCTTCGCACTCTCCCCACAGCAGCCACTCGTCCTGCTCTCGGTCACCGACCTGACGTCCGGACACCACCGGCTGCAGGAAGAGAACGAGCAGCTGCGGCGCGCCGTGACCTCCCACACAGTGATCGACCAGGCCATCGGCGCCGTCGTCGTCCTCGGACAGATCGCCCCGGAGGAGGCGTGGCGCGCGCTGCGGGACGTCTCGCAGCGGACGAACGTCAAACTGCGGACGGTCGCCGCACACGTGCTGGCCTATGCCCAGGGCGGCGACCTGCCCGAGCCCGAGCGGCTGGAACTCGGGAAGGCGATCACGCGGTACCGCCGGTGCGGCGGCCCGCCCGCGGTGCCCGGTGACGGTCTGTCCGCGCCGGCCGGCGATGCCGGGGGCGACGAGCCCGGGAAGGGCGCAGCACCCACCGGTCCTCGACCTGGTCCAACCCGTAGAGCAGCACGCTGACAACCGGGAGCAGCAGAACCGCGACGATGATCACTGGAGGGGCTCCCCCCTGCTGACGACACCGGGCGGGTCCCCCTGACGCCGTGTGTCCACCCTCGGCGGCTGTGAAGGTCCTGTGACTTACGGCGTGTGCCGCGTGGGCGGGGCGCGCCGACCCCCGGGCCGTCCGGAGCTTCCCGCGGCACGGGCGTCACCCGTCCGGCTCCGGTCGGCAGCGCCGGCTTCCGCCCGTCGGGGCCGCGCCGCCGCGCCTGGCGCCCGGGCCCCCCGGCCCGTCGGCCGCGGGCACCGCCGTACCGGGGTGTCACCCGCCGGGGAGCCGCACGCGGCCGCACTGGGCGCGCCCCCTGTACGCCTTGTGCTTACGGTGCTGTGGAGGTGACCGGCCGTCAGCCGGGGTGGCGGAGAGGAGGCGGGAGCGGTGGTGGGCGATGCGCGCCGACGGGTGGCCGGGCGGCCGGGCCGGCGCCGGGCCGCGGGCGTGGTGCTGGGCAGCCGGCCGGCGTACTCCGTGCGGCTGCCCGCCCCGCCACGCCCCGAACCACCGGTGCCGTCGGCCGAGCGGACGGTGCCCTGGCTGCGGGTGGCCGCGGCCTACGCCTGGCGGCTGATTCTGGTCGGCGTCGTCGTCTACGGCGTGTTCATCGTCCTCGGCAGCTTCCAGCTCATCGCCGTCGCGCTGTTCCTCGCGCTGGTCGTGACCTCCGTGCTGCGCCCGGTCACCGATCTGCTCAGCCGGTTCCTGCCGAGACCGCTGGGCGTGGCCGTGGCGCTGGTGGGCAGCCTGCTGCTCCTGCTGACCCTGCTCGCGCTGGTGGGCAGCTCGGTGGCGGGCGAGTCGGCACAACTGGCGGGCGAGTTCCGCGGCGGTGTGCACCGTATCGAGCAGTGGCTGCGGCGACCGCCGTTCCGGCTCGGTCCCGACGCGCTATCCGCCCTGCAGCGCCAGGTGACGCAGTACATCTCCGCGCACCGGGCGTCGCTGCTCAGCAGCGCGGTCAACGAGCTGGGCCGGGTGGTGGAGCTGGTGACGGGCGGCGCGCTGGCCCTGTTCGCCTCGGTCTTCTTCCTGCATTCCGGCGAGCGTCTGTGGGGCTGGGCGCGTGACCGGCTGCTGCCGGCCGGTGCCCGTCCGGTGTGGGACCGGGCGGGGCGGGCGGCCTGGCGGACCTTCGCGGGGTACACGCGCGGCATCATCATCGTGGCCGCCACGAACGCGGTCCTGGTGGGCATCGGCCTGCTGGTGCTGCGGGTGCCGCTCGCGCTGCCGCTGACACTGCTGGAGTTCTTCGCCGCGTTCGTACCGCTGGTGGGCTCGCCGGTGGCGCTCGGGGTGGCCACGGTCGTCGCGCTCGCCGGGCGGGGTCCGCTGACGGCGGTCGGCGTGCTGGTGCTGATCGTGGTGATCGGCCAGGTGGAGGGGCATGTGCTGCATCCGCTGGTGATGAGCTGGGCGGTGCGCCTGCATCCGCTCGTCGTGGCCGTGTCGGTCATCGCGGGCAGCATCGTCGCCGGTGTCATCGGCGCCGTCGTCGCGGTGCCGCTGGTCTCGGTCGTCTGGGCGGTGCTGAACGCCCTGCGCCCGGCGCCCCCCTGACGCCCCTCACCGACTCCCTCGCCGCACCGCGGAGAGGGCGACCCGTGATCCATGCGGTGCCGCCGCCGTCGTACCGCGCGACGGAGTACGGCGGCGCCGAGCCCCCGGATCCGGTCCCCGGGGGCATGAGGTGGTGCTCGCGTGGCACCCGCATCGGCGTGTGTGGGATACGAATGACCTGGCGGGGCGTACGGCGTGGCCTGTCGGCCGCGGCGCACGCGGCGCGGCGGGCCTGTACGGAGCCGGGCCGGGAACGGGACCTGGCGGTACAGGCACTGAAGGCGGCGCTGGCCGCGTGGGTGGCCTGGGCGGTGGCGGGCTGGTGGCTGCGGGCGCCGGTGGCGTTCGTCGCGCCATGGGTCGCGGTGGTGCTGGTCGAGTCGACCGTGTACCGGTCGATCGCGCACGGCCTGCAGCAGCTCGGGGCGATTGCGGCCGGTACGGTCGCGGCCACCGCGGTCGGACTGCTCCTGCACAGTACGGTGGCCGCCATGGCGGTCGTCCTTCCGCTCGCGATGCTGCTCGGCCAGTGGCGGCGCCTGGGCAGCCAGGGCATCTGCGCGGCCACCGGCGCCCTGTTCGTCCTGACCAACGGATCGGTCAGCGTGACCACCTCCGCGGCCCGGCTCGGCGAGGCCCTGTTCGGAGCGGCGGTGGGCATCGCGGTCAACGCGCTGATCCGGCCGCCGCTGTACCTGCGCGACACCGAGGCCGTGCTGCGCGAGGCCACCGAGGAGGCCCACGACATCCTGCGGGACGTGGCCGAGGGGCTCGCCGCGGACCGCTGGGACGCCGAGGAGGCCGGCGCCTGGCACGAGCGCGCCCTGCGGTTGCACCGGCAGGTGGAGCGGGCCCGGTCGGCGGTCGAGTGGAGCCGGGAGAGCATGCGCGGCAACCTGCGTCGCCGCACCGGCGTCGCACCCGTCTCCGGCAGGGGCTACGACGACGCGCTCGTCGTACTCGACTACGCGGCCGTGCACACCGCGGGGGTGACCCGCACGGTGCTGGAGGCGGCGAGCGACGACCGCCCGGCGTCCCGGCCGCACTCCGAGCCGGCCCGGCGGTACGCGGAGTTCCTCTGCCAGACCGCCCGCGCGCTGCGGCTCTACAGCCACAGCCGGTTCTCCGACGCCTGCGAGGACGAGATGCGCGAGGCCGTGTCGGAGCTGCGCGACACGCTCGCGGAGCTGCGCCGGGACCTGGTCCGCTCCACGACGGACGACCCCGACGAGGTCGCCACCTACGGCGCGCTGCTCGCCCAGGCCCAGCGGCTGGCCGGCCAGCTGCTCGCCTCGGGAACGTGAGCACGGTCCCGGCCGGTCACCCCCCGGGTCCGGCGCGAGCGCCCTCCTCGTCCTCCGCGTCCCCGGCGCCCTTGCTGACCGCCGGTCCGCTGCTCTCAGGAGCTCGGGGGTACGGCGCGTGCGGCGTCGTCGGCTCCACGCGCCGTGGACGGTGTGGCACCCGGCTCCCGGATGCCGAACTCGGCGGGACCCACGGCGAGGATGCCGTCGGTCAGCGGCCGGCAGCGCACTCCCCCGCCGCCGCGCAGGGCGCGCTGGGCACCGGCGCCGAGAGTGGTGTCCATCCAGGCGCAGGGACGGGCGGCGCGGCGGACCTCCAGTTCCACCGGTCCGAAACCGCAGTCGAGGAAGACCGTCGCGCCGATACAGGCGTCGATGTCGACCCCGCGCAGCAGGACGTTGCGCCGGGTGCGGAGCAGATCGGCGGGGTACGGCCCCGGCAGCCGCTCGGCCGCCATGAGGGTGATCGACGCGTTGCGGTGGGCGGGCTGGTTGAAGTACCGGTCCCCCACGATGCCGAGGCCCGCGCGCACCTCGGCCCTCGTCACCCGTTCCCCGGGCGGCAGCTCGGGCAGACCGTCGCCCGGGCGGCCGGCGAGCCGGTGCACCGGGGAGACCAGCAGCTGAAGGACCTCGACGTGCGGCACGCGTCGAGCCTAACCGGCACCTGCCGCACACGGCGCTGCCGGCCGGCGCTCCCGGCGCCTCTCCCGTCAGGGGGTTCACCGTGCGACTCCGTCAGGGGGTTCACCATGCGACGCGGACGTCCGCTTTCGCCGGCGGCCCTGCCGCTGTGCGGCACCGACGCCGCCACGCGGGATCCGCGCCCCGGGCCCGCGCCGCCGGCCGCCGTCGGCCGCGTCCCGGTGATCCCGGTCACCGCCGCCCGGACGGCCGCCCCGTCGTCGCGGGCGTCGACGAGGGCGGCACGGTCCGCACCGCGGTCCCGGTACCGCGTGGACACACGCGCTGTACGACGGCATCGGGGCCGGCCGGGGACGGCCACGGCACTCAGCCGGTGGCGAAGTCCTCCAGTTTCTCCTGGGAGCCGTTGAAGCGGTCGTGGTCACCGACCGTCTTGCCGGTGGAGGTGTACTGCCACATGGTGTACGACGACCAGCCGGCCGGCAGCGTGCCCACCGTCGAGGCGTAGCGCGCGATCCACAGCGGGTTGGTCGTGCCGAAGCCGGCGTGGTTGCCGGTGCACTGGGTCCACCAGCTGGTGGCCGTGTAGATGACCGCGTCCCGGCCGGTGCGGGACCTGTAGCGGTCGAGGAAGTCACGGATCCAGCTGACCATCGCGCTCTTGGACTTGCCGTAGCAGGCGTCGCCGTAGGGGTTCCACTCGATGTCCAGGACGCCGGGGAGGGTCTTGCCGTCCTTCGACCAGCCGCCGCCGTGCGCCACGAAGTAGTCGGCCTGGGCGGCGCCGCCGGCCGTGTCGGGGGTGGCGAAGTGGTACGCGCCACGGGTCATGCCGCTGCTGTACGAACCGTCGTACTGCTGGGTGAAGTAGGGGTTGGTGTAGTACGTCCCCTCCGTGGCCTTCGTGTAGGCCCAGCGGGTGCCGCCACCCCACAGCGCGGGCCAGTCGACGTCGCCCTGGTAGCTGGAGACGTCCACACCCTCGATCTGGGAGGCGCGTGGCGGCGGGGGCGCGGTGTCGAAGGTGCCGTCGTGGGCGAGGACGCCGATGCCCATGTAGGCGCTGCCGCGCGCGAGCGCGCCGCCGGTCGGGTCGGGGAGGGCCGGGGAGCCGGACAGGAGCAGGAGCAGGCCGGTCAGGGTGCCGGTGAGCAGGCACCGGCGGGACCGGCCGCGGATACGGGATATGGAGTTTCGCACGAAGTCCATCTGACCCGGGGCCGGGTCGTCGCGCACCCCGGGTTCGGCCCAACGAAGCCATCCGCGGCCGGTGTCTAGCCCATGTGGGTGTCCGTCACCCCTCGATGCGGTGCTGGGTCCAGAAGGACGTCAGGTCCGTGCTCGTGGCGGCCTGGGCCGCCGCCTTGAACTCGGCCGTGGTCGACACGCCGTACCAGTGGGCGGTCGCGTAGTCCTTCAGCAGTTTGGTCATGGCGGTGTCGCCGATGAGGCGCCGCAGGTCGTGCAGGGCGCACTTGCCGTAGCCGTAGACGACGGTGGAGTAGCGGGAGGAGTGGGCGTCCCAGTAGGCCATCGAGTTGGTGATCTTCTCGGCGCTGGAGGCCCAGGAGACGCCGCTCCAGCAGTTGCTGCCGGTGCTGCCGAGGGCGAGGTCGGTGGAGTAGTCGGTGAAGGCCTCGTCCAGCCAGGGGCTGTTGTACTCGTCGTCGCCGACGATGCCGTACCACCACTGGTGGCCGATCTCATGGGTGAGGGCGGTGGTGCTGACGAGGTCCAGGACGAACCCGGGGTACTCCATGCCCCCGAACCAGTAGTTGTTGTCGATGACCGCGTCCAGCTCGCCGTAGGGGTAGGCGCCGAAGCGTGCCGCGTGGGCGTCCACGGCGGTCTTGGCCGTGCTGAGCATGGACTGGGCGCTGGAGGAGCTGATGCCCGAGACGGAGTAGACGTTCACCGGGACACCGGCGGCCGAGGTGCCGGAGATCTTGCTGAAGGGGCCGGCGGCCCAGGCGAAGTCGCGGACCTTGGCGGCGGTGGCCGTGGTGACCGTACGGCCGCTGGAGCCGGGGGTGTCGGTCGAGGTGCCGGTGGCCGGGACCAGCAGGGTGCTGGGGTGGTCGAGGGTCACCTTGAAGTCGGCGGCCAGGGAGTAGAACGACTCGCCGTTGTTGGTGTAGGGGTCCAGGTGCCAGCCGGCGGCGTCGCGGATCGCGAGGACGGGCAGCGCGTTGCCGATGAAGCTGAAGGCGCCGTCGTGGCCGAAGCGGTCGGCGCCGCTGGGCACGGTGATGCCGAGGTCGAAGCCGATGGTGGCGCTCTGGCCCTGGGCGAGCGGGGACGGCAAGGTGATCTTCAGGGCGGTGCAGGCCACGGAGAGGGCGCCGGCGGTGCCACCGGTGACGTTGGTGACCTTGATCGGCATCGCGTCACAGGTGCCGTGGTAGTTGTCCCACAGCCGTAGGTAGACCTCGCTGAGGGCGGTGGCGGAGGCGTTGGTGAAGGTGGCGCTCTCGTGGCCGTTCCAGACGGTGCCGCCGGTGTCGCTGCTGAGGCTGACGGTGTACGCGGGTGCCGCCGGGGTGCGGGTGGAGTCGGCGGGCGGAGGTGTGGTGCCGCCGGAGGTGTCCAGGGCGATGTCGTCGAGGACGAAGCTCGTCTGGAGGCTGGAGTCCTCGGTGCCGGTGAAGGACAGGTTCACGGTCTGGCCCGCGAACGAGGTCACGTCGAGGGACTTCTGTACGTAGCCGGTGTTCTTGTCGAGGTTCGAGTAGGTGGCCAGTGTCGTGGTGCCGACCTTGGCTGTGAGCTTGTCGTAGGCGACGGAGGAGGTCGTCTCCGCGGTGTCGATGTGCAGCCAGAAGGTGAGGGTGGCGGTGCTGCATCCGGACGGGATCGTCACGCTCTGGCCGAGGGTGTCGGTGTGGGTGCTGCCGACGCCGTCCAGCCAGGCGTAGGAGCTGCCGCCGTGGGCGGTCTGTCCGGACCGGTTGGTGATCACGGTGGACGAGGAGGCCGTCCACGGTGATGTCCCGCTCTCGAAGCCGCCGTTGGTGACCACCTGGGCCGGCGTGCAGGCGGCTGGGGCCGCGGCCGGCCGGGCGGCGGCGGGGGTGCCGGGGAGGACGAGGGCGGCCACCGCGGCGACGGTGAGCGCACCGGCGCCGAGGGCCTTGTGGGGGGTCGATCTCACACGCTACTCCTTCTGCGGCGGCCGGGATCCCGGCCTGCTCGAAGGCCGCCGGTCGGCCGGGGTGCGCCGAGGACGGCCGGGGGTGGGGCTTGCGCGATCGCTGTACGGAGGAGCCCGTCGCGCCCTTCTGGGGTCAGGGCGGCGACTGCCGAAAGAGTGACAGATCTGACGGGTTCATGCCAGAAGGGGGGCAAGGGCGTGTGCCCGGGCCTGTGCTGGGGGTGCCTTGGGCGCCACGGGTACCGGGGGGCGCCCGGGGTGCCGGGGGGTGCCCGGGGTGCCGCGGGGTGCCCGGGGGGCCGCGGGGTGCCGGGGTGCCGCAGGCGCCGCGGGCGCCACAGGTCCGGCGGGTGCCGGGGCCGACGCGGGCGCCGCGGGCCCGTGAGCGCAAGGCGCCGCGGATGCCGGAGGTGCCGAAGGCGCTGCGGGCGCCACAGATCCGGCGGGTGCCGCTGCCGACACAGGCGCTGCGGGCGCCGTACGCCCCACGGGCACCGCAGTCGCACGAGCGCCGCAGATCCCGCAGGCACCGCAGGCGCCACAGGTGCCGCGGGCCCGTGAGCGCCAGGCGCCGCGGATGTCGGAGGTGCGCAGGCGCTGCGGGCGCCACAGGCCCGGCGGGTGCCGCGGCCGACACAGGCGCCGCGGGCACCCGCAAGCCTCACGGGCACCGCAGATCCCGCAGGCACCGCGGGCCCAGCACACCCCGCAGGCGCCGCCCGCCGGCCGACTGACGGCGCCGGGTCCGGACGGCGCCTGGTCCCGACGGCGCCGGAGTCAGGCGGGGCCGGGATCGGGCGGCGCCGGGGTCAGGCGGAGTCGGGGTCAGGCGGAGTCGGGGTCAGGCGGAGTCGGGGTCAGGCGGGGCGTAGCGTCATCAGTACCGCCCGCAGGGGGGAGCCGTCCGGGCCCGGCCAGCCGGTGGCGACATGGCCGAGGGCTCCCTGGGCGGGCAGCGGTGGGGTGTCCGCCACGGGGGTGAGGACCCGGTGCACGTGGAGGGCCGCGCCGTGGGGTGCGGGCAGGCGGGTGCCGTCCGCGTCGTCGGCCGGCACGGGCGTGGAGCCGTCCGGCGCCAGGGGGGCGCCGCTGTAGGAGCGGCTCACCTCGTGGTCGGGCGTGTCGCTGACGCTCTGGGCCATCGCCTGCGCCCGGCCCTCGATCAGCGCCAGCAACTCGGTGACCAGTACCGGGTCGTGGCAGCCGTCATAGACCCAGCGCGTGCCCAGCACCCCGTGCTCCAGCGTGCCGATGAGGCCGCGCTCGGCGCCCTCCAGCGGCGCCCCGCGGTAGGTGAGCGGTACGAGGTACGCCGTCCGCCCGGGGCCCGTGGTGTCGGTGGCCACGATGAACTCGATGCCGACCTCGCCCTCCGGGTCGTCCAGCCGGAAGCCGCCGGACTTCTCCAGCACCGGGTCCGGGCCGCCCCGGTACCACGGGCGGGTGGGGAGCCAGCCGGTGAGCAGTTCGGTCTTGGTCGGCTTCAGAGTGGTGTTGTGGATGACGGCCATGTGCGTTGCTGCCTCCCGTTGCGCGGATGTGGATCTCCTCAGCCTTCCACACCGTCCCCGCCGCACAGCGCCGGGGACAACAGCGCCCAGGGGTTGGGCGGTTCGCCCGTCACGGGCCCGCAGACCGCCGCGCCCCGCTCGTGCGCGGTGCGGACGGCGAGCGGGACGAGGGCCTCGGGGACGCCGTAGACGAGGTGGCAGAACCGGTCCGGCGGGTACCTGGCGGTCCACAGCGGCCGGGTGAACGACGAGACGTACGTGGTCCAGTGCCCCTCGAAGGTGACGGTCAGGTCGGCGAGACGGACATAACCGGGATCCGGATGGACGCCCGGATTGAGGACGACCGTACCGGCGCCCGACCGCCGCAGGTCCCGCACCAGCCGGCGGCAGTCGGAAAGCCCCTCCGGGCCGGCGGTCACCCGGTCCAGGAAACAGCCGTCGGCCGCGTACCAGTCCTGGTGCCGGCGCATGTCCTCCATGATCCGGGACCGGTCCCGGACGCCGTAGTCGGTGTCGACGTAACCGAGCAGGCGGGCCCCGGCCGCGCTGAGGGCCCGGGCGGCGGCCGTGAACGCGGGATCGGGAGCGGTGCCGGGCCCGCTCGCCGGGTTGAGCACCACCGCGCGGGTGCGGGCCGCCGCCGCGATCAGCCGGTGCCAGGCACCCGGATCCTCCGCCGGGTGCACGTACAGCGGTACCAGAAGGCTCACGGCACGCGCTCCGGCGTGGCCGCCCACAGCGCGGCGACGGAGTCGTCGAGGCTGTGCACCGGCCGCCAGCCCAGGGCCCGGGCCGCGGCGGAGATGTCCGAGCACTGCCAGGACACCTGCGCCGACCGCGCCGAGCCGCCCGTGCTCTCCTCCAGCTTCCCCCGGAACCCCGCGTGCCGGGCCAGCAGGTGCGCCAGCTCGCGTACGGGTACGGCGCGTCCACCGCTGATGTTCACCACGGGCGGAAGCGGTCCGGGGGTCGTGGCCGCGAACTCGACCGCCCGGGCCACGTCGCGTACGTCGACGAAGTCGCGGTGGGCGGAGAGGTCCCCGAGGCGCAGCACCGCCTCCGGGTCCCCGCCGGCCGGCCGGAGCAGGCCGGCCAGCCGCCCCGGCAGGCTCGCCACGGGCGCTCCCGGACCGACCGGGTTGCCCACCCGCAGTACCACCGCGTCCAGGGCGGCGGAGGTCACCGCGAGCGTGCCCGCCAGCTTGGTCGCGCCGTAGGACGTGACTGGGCAGGTGGGCGCCGACTCGGTGACCGGGACGTCCGGGGTGCCCGGCCCGTACTCGGCGGCCGAGCCCAGGTGCACCAGGCGGGCCGTCGGGGCCGCCTCGCGCAGCGCGGCGCAGAGCGCGGCGGGCCCGCGGGCGTTGGTTTCGGCGAGGGTCACGGCGTCGCCGCCGGTGGCGCCCGCGCAGTTGACGACGGCGTCGGGGGCCGCCGCCGCCAGGGTCCGGGCGAGCCGGTCCGGCCGGTCGGCCGCGAGGTCGACGGTGAATGCGGCGGTGGCGGAGCGGCCCGCGGCGAGGACGTGCGCGCCCGGCAGGGCGCGCAGCCGCTCGGCCACATGGCGGCCCAGGTACCCTGAGCCGCCCAGGACGAGAATGCGCATGCGGTACTAGGCTCCCTTGAGCAGCAGGGACTTGCGGCTGGTGAACTCGGCGTTGGCCCGGTCGTAGTCGTCGGGCCGGCCGATGTCCAGCCAGTAGCCGTCGAAGTCGTAGGCGTGCGGCGGGTTCTGGATCCTCAGCAGGTCGAGGACGAGTTCGTCGAAGCCGAGCGGCAGGCCCGCCGTGTAGCCGTCCAGGGCCGAGCGGCTGAGGCCGTAGACACCCATGGAGACCCGGTAGTCCATGCTGGGCTTCTCGGTGAACGCGACGACCTTGCTCGCGTCGGTGGTGAGCACGCCGAAGTCGATGTGCACCTTGCGGGCGTAGGTGGCGATGGTGAGCGGCGCGCCCGACTCCCGGTGGCTGCGCAGCACGTCGGCGTAGTCGAGGTCGGTGAGGATGTCGCCGTTCATCACCAGGAACGTCTCGGGCAGCCGGTCTCTGAGGTTGAGCAGCGGGCCCATGGTGCCGAGCGGACTCTCCTCGGTGGCGTAGTCGACGCTCATGCCCCACTGGGAGCCGTCGCCGACGTAGGCGCGGATGATCTCGCCGAGGTGGCCGATCGCGATGGTGCAGCGGTCGAAGCCCGCGGCCGACAGCTGGCGCAGCACGATCTCCAGGATGGCGTGCTGGTCGCCTATCGGGACGAGCGGCTTGGGCAGCGCGGTGGTGTAGGGCCGCAGCCGGACACCCTTGCCTCCCGCCAGGATCACTGCGTGCATGGGGCTCCTCCTTCGTTGGGTCGGGGCCGTACCGGACGGATCAGATGTTGTAGATGCCGGTCTTGTAGCGGGCCAGGTTGACCGGGTCGCGGAAGAACTCCACGGTGTGGGCGAGGCCTTGCTCCAAGGTGTGGGCGGGCGCCCAGCCGGTGGCCTCGGTGAGCCGGGTGGCGTCGGCGACGAGCCGCATGACCTCGGAGTTGGCCGGGCGGATGCGCTCGGGGTCCTCGCGGACGTCGAGGGCGGTGTCCATGACCTTGCCGATCAGCGCGACGAGGTCACCGACGGAGATCTCGCCGCCCGTACCGGCGTTGAAGGTGCGGCCGGCGACCCGCTCGGCGGGCGCGCCGCCGACGGCGAGGAACGCCTGCGCGGTGTCCTTGACGAAGGTGAAGTCCCGGGTGGGCCGCAGATCGCCGAGGGTGATGGTCCGCTCCCCCGCCGCGACCTGGCCGATGACGGTGGGGATCACCGCGCGCATCGACTGGCGCGGCCCGAAGGTGTTGAACGGCCGGAGGGTGACGACCGGGGTGCCGAAGCTCGCGTGGTAGCTGTCGGCGAGCCGGTCGCCGCCGGCCTTCGAAGCGGCGTAGGGGGACTGGGTGTTGATGGGGTGGTCCTCGGTGATCGGCACGGTCCGCGCGGTGCCGTAGGTCTCGCTGGTGGAGGTGTGCACCAGCCGGGGCGTGCCCAGCGCCCGTACCGCCTCCAGGACGTTGAGGGTGCCGGTGACATTGGTCTCCACGTAGCTGTGCGGCGCCTGGTAGGAGTACGGGATCGCGATCAGCGCCGCCAGGTGGTAGGCGACGTCGGCACCGTCGAGCAGCCCGCGGACCGAGCCGGGGTCGCGGACGTCACCGAGGACGATCTCCACGTGGTCCAGGACGTCCGGGGCGAGGGTCTCCAGCCAGCCGTACGAGGAGAAGGAGTTGTACTGGGCCATGGCCCTGACCCGGTGCCCGGAGGCGACCAGGGCCTCGGTGAGGTGGGAGCCGATGAAGCCCTCGGCTCCGGTGACGGCGGCGAGCGGTGCTGAGGTCAACTCAGGTGTCCTTCCGATGGGTTGGCGGAGCGGTGGGCGGATCGGGGACGGCATCAGACGTGCCGGGAGGGCCGGCCGAGCAGCAGCAGCGCGTACGTCACCAGGCCCAGCACGGCCGTGCCGCAGCACAGCGGCAGGACGACGGGGCCGGGCGGCAGGCCGAGCGCCTGGACCGCGCCCGCCACCGCGGCGGCGGCCAGACAGATCACCGCCGGGGGCCAGGCGGTCCCGAACGCCTGCAGGAGCAGCGCGGTCCACAGGGTGGCCGCGAGCAGCAGCAGCGTGGCCGGTGCGGCGCCGCTGAGGCAGGCGGCGGGCAGCAGCGGCAGGAGGTAGGCGGCCAGGCAGCCGCCGAGGACGGCCGCGGAGCGCAGCAGGAATCCGGCGGGGGTGGCGGTGGCGCGCAGGGCCGACACGGACAGGCCGCGGTAGCGGTACAGCAGCCATTCGGCGGGGCCCATGCTGACCGTCAGCACGATCACCGCGTACGGTTCGCGGCGCCCTTCCAGCAGCACCAGTACACCGGCGGCCAGACCGAACAGCCCGTAGGGCAGGGACCACACCAGCCGGGGCGGAGCGGCGCCGGCCGCGGCCGGGGCGGCGAGGGCCCCGCGCAGGGCGTGACCGGTGCCGGCGAGGGTGGCGAGCAGCGCCAGCAGTGCCAGTCCGGCACGCAGGGGGGTGCCGGGTTCCCACCAGGGCAGTACGGCGGCCCCCGCGATCAGCGGGGTGAGCGCGGCCAGCAGCAGCCGTTCGCGGGCCAGCACCAGCAGGACGCCGGCCGCCGCCAGGTACAGCGACTGCGCCGCCGTGGCCAGGAGCACCGGGCCGCCGCCGGTGAGCGGGGCCGCGGCGCCCGTGGCGAGGGCCGCGCCCAGCGGCGCGCCGGTCAGCAGGGCGCGGGCGGCTTCCCGGCGGCCGGCCGCCATCCGCAGGTGGGCGCGGTGGCCGAGCGCCTGGCCCCAGGCCCAGGAGACGAGGCCGGCGACGATCAGTGCGGCGGCGTGCCGGCCGGGGTGCCACAGCGGTGCGGTGAGCGGGTAGGCGAGGCCGGGCAGGGCGAACAGCAGCCCGCGCAGCAGGCAGCGGACGGTGTCCGGGCGCCAGGGGTCGGCCGCCGGCGCGGGTTCCGGGAAGGTCCGGGGCACCTGTTCGTAGAGCGCGGTGGCGAGGGAGAAGAGGTTCGGGTGGCCGTACCGCTGGGTGATCTGCTCGGCGGTCAGGCCCTCGGCCTCCAGCAGGGCGGCGACCTCGTAGGGGTGGACGGCGGGGCCGATGCGGTCGGCCAGGTCGGCGGCCAGCCGGCTCACCGCCTCCGGGTCGGTGCCGAATCCGGGCAGCCGCAGGGCCAGGGTGCGGTCGTCGCCGCGGGCGGGCGTCCCGGCGAGCCGCAGTGCGAGGGTGTCCTGTTCGGCGCCGCCCGGTTCGAGCGCCATGGGCCCGCTCATCCGGCCAGGCTCCCGGCGGCGACCCGCAGCTCCTGGCCCGGCGCGGCCGGTACGGCGAACGGCCGGGCGTGGGTGGGCAGTTCGAGGTATATGGCGCGGAAGGTGTCGATGGTCTGGCGGAGGGTGAACTGATCGATGACGCGCAGCCGGGCCGCCTCTCCCATGGCCGCGCGCCGCCCGGCGTCGCCGAGCAGTTCCAGCGCCGCCGCCGCCATACGGGCCGGATCGCGCGGCGGGACGACGAGGCCGGTGTCGCCGACGGCCTCCCGTACCCCGCCCACGTCCGTGGAGACGGTCGCCCGGCCGCAGGACATGGCCTCGATGAGGGTGAAGGGGAAGCCCTCGCTGATGCTGGAGAGCATCACGACGTTCCCGGCCGCGTAGGCGTCCTTGATGTCGTCGACCCGGCCTTCGAAGGTGACGGCGTCCGCGTGCCCGAGTTCGGCGGCGAGGGCCTCGCAGCGTTCCCGGTACGCCTCCCCGCCGCGCGGTGTGCCGCCGAAGAGCCGCAGCCGGGTCTCCGGTATCTCCTTGCGGACCAGGGCGAAGGCGCGGATGAGGGTCTCCAGGTCCTTGATGGGGTCGACCCGGCCGGCCCAGCTGAGCGTGGGCACCTCGGGCTCGGGTCCGGCCGGCGGGAAGGCGGTGGGGTCCACGCCGTTGTAGACGGTGCGGATGGCCTCGGGGGCGGCGCCGCCCTGTTCCTCCCAGAGCCGGTTGTAGCGGTTGCCGGGGGTGATCAGGGCGGCCCGGCGGTAGCTCTCCTCGGCCAGCAGCCGGAAGAAGCCGAGGACGACGGCCTTCACCGGCCAGCGGTAGGGCGCGGTGCGGTATCCGAGGTAACGTTCCCGCAGGTAGACACCGTGCTCCGTGAGCAACAGCGGGACCCCGTACCGCTCGAGGCCGGCGAGGCCGGGCAGCACCGCCACCCCGCCGCTGACCGCGTGGGCCACGCCGTGCCGGGGCACGGGTGCGGCGAGCGGGCGCAGGGCGTGTTCCAGCAGGGCGGTGGCGGTGACCGCGTCGTGCAGGGTGGGCCGGGCCTCCCGGACGGCCAGCCCCGGCCGGTTCCACACCCCCGCGAGGATCGTGATGGCCCGGTCGCCGCGCAGGAACGGGCTGAGCGTGCCGTCGGCGGCGGCCCTCGCCATCGTGTACAGCGCCGGCGGGAACAGGTCCTCGGCGTGCGGATCGAGCAGCGCGGTCAGGAAGCGTTCGTGGGCGGCGGCGAGCCGGCCCAGTGCCCGGCCGCGCGGCGGACGGCCCTCGGGCGGGGCTCCCCACATGGGCACGGAGAGCACGCTGTGGACGTGGGCGGGCAGCTCCCAGACGACGGGTTCGCGTCCGGTGCCGGTGACGGCGACGACGTCGAAGTCGAGGTCGGGCATGCCCTGGACGAGTTGGTCGCACCAGACACTGACGCCGCCGTGGCTGTGCGGGTAGGTGCCTTCGGTGAGCAGGGTGACGTGCGCCGCGCCGGTGCGGCGGGCGCCGTGGTGAACGTGCATCGATGGGGCTCCACGGCCGAGGTGTGGGGTGGTCGTGCGGGTCCCGGCCGCCGCTGGACGGCAGGGACCCGGGCCCGTCCGGCCGCCCTCCGTCGACGACGGGCGGGAGACGCGGGCGGGCCCTGGGATCGGTGCGTCGTTCAGCTGTCCGGGGTGTACGGCACCTGCTCGGTCACGCCCGTCGGGACCTCGGTGTCCGGGGCCGGGGCGGCGGTGGCGGTGGCGGTGGCCGCGGGCACGGCCGGTGCCGCGGTCGCGGACGCCGGCAGGGTGAAGGTGAGCGCGGTGCCGGAGGAAGCGGTCCAGCCGGACAGCGCGCCGGCGTAGGCGGTGCCGAAGGCGTTGCCGACGTAGGTGCTGCCGCTGGGCAGGGTCGCCGGGACTGCGGTGCCGCCCGGGCTCTGCACGGTGACGGTGTCACCGATGCGGTAGGCGGTGATCCGGCCCGCCTGTACGGCGCTCTTCCAGGCGGCGCGGCGCTGGAGTTCGGTGCCGATGTCCTTCATCCGCAGGTTCACCACCGGGGTGTCGGCCGCGAACAGGGCGTCGTAGCCGTCCAGTACGCCGTTCAGGACGGGGTAGGCGATGCGGTCCTCGGCGAGGTTGGACTGGTGGATGAAGTGCGGCTTGGGGTCGTTGGACAGCACGTGTCCGAGGGCGATCCGGGTCTCCAGCGGCACGATGTAGTCGCTGTAGCCGGTGGCGGTGTTCAGCGGGGCCGGCAGGCAGGTGGTCGTGGCCGGGTTGTCCTCGCAGACGCCGCTGCCGCCCTGGGCGCGGCTGCTGTAGAGCCAGTTGTACTCGTCGACCTGCTCGGCGGTCCGGCCCGCGTTGTAGAAGACGTTCATCGGGTAGCGGGAGAGGGTGGTGGCCGGGCCGACCTGGCGCTGCTCGGGGTCGCGGGAGTTGTCGGAGGCGAGCCACTTGACGCCGTCGTCGGCGAGCGAGGGAGCCAGGTTGGGATTGTCCTGCGGCTGCTGCGGCAGGATCCTCAGCCCGGAGTGCTCACCGGTCACCAACTCCTCGGTCTGCAGCGGGAGTCCGACGGACTGGCCCCAGGCGCGGTTGGTGGCGATCTCGTAGTCGATCGTGGCGCGGCTGACCCACTTGGTGCTGCCGTCGGCGTTGGTCTGGCAGGTCCACGGCACGACGGTGACGTTCTGTTCGCAGCCGAGGAAGGCGTGCGAGTAGGTGTGGTTGACCCAGCGGAACTGGTCCCGGTCGGCGATCAGCTTGTCGGAGAGCGGGTCGGCGCCGTTGTCGTCCTCACGCTGGTCGACGCTGCCCGCGCCGTTGTAGACCAGGTCGAGGGTGAAGCCGTGGCTGTTCTGCCAGGCGGTGGCGTAGTCGACGTCCGCCGGGGTCATCCGGATCGGGTGAGGGGTGCCCGCGCCGCCCGCACAGTCGACGTCGCCGGGGGTGCAGTTGAGCTGGGTGTCCCAGCGGTCGTCGGCGGCGAACACGTCGTCCACGTGGACGGCGAAGTAGTTGCGGGAGGCGCCGAGGTGCACCCCGCCGGTCATCCACTCGACGATGCCGCGGGCCAGCAGCCGGAACTGCTGCTGGTACTGGTTGTAGACGAAGGTCACGACCAGTTCGCGCCGGCCGTCGTGCCGGTACTCGCCGACCAGGGAGCCCTGCCTGGTGGTGCCCGGGACGGTGGCCTGCACGTACGGGGTGAAGTCGGCGCCGGCGACGGGCGCGGACAGATAGGCGTAACTCTCGCCCACCGTCGGCGAGTTGTCCTCGAACGGCACCGCGCCGTCGAGGTACCCGAAGGGCCCGGACCGCCCTGCCGCCGTGACCTGGGCCCGGGTGCCGTCGACGCTGCCCGAGTAGCCGCCGGAGGTGGGGACCTGGAGGCCGACCTGGGGCCGGGCGTAGGTGTAGGCGTCGACCTGCGGGATCGCGTACGTCTTCTCGTAGGCGGTGAGGGCGGTCATCTCGCTCGAACCGGCCGCGAACGGGTTGTCGTTGGGCAGGACGACGGCCTGGAACCTGGCGCGCGGCCGGCCGTCGACGGTGTCGGCGAGGAAGCCCGGGTCGATGGCGGGCCGGTCGGAGCGTGTGAGGTCGACCTTCGTGTACGGCGTTCCGGCGGCGTCGAGTTCGGCGGCGATGGCGTCGGTGGCCGGACCACCGTCGCTCACCACCAGGACTCTGAGGTCGACGCGCGGTGCGGTGGTGTCGGCCTGTGCCGGGCCGGCCGGCAGGCCGAGCGCGCCGATGAGCGCGCCCACCGTCAGCGCGGTGGTGCGTATGGTCCGCTTCATGCGGTGAAGTCCCCTCCCCGGGCAGGGGTGAGCACGGCTCCCGTGGAGCGGACGCACCCCCTGGCGTGACGCCGGCGTCCCCCTCAGAAGCCGGTCGTCGACGCGTTCGTCGCGTCACATATGGTGAGGCCTCTGTGTAGCTTTCGTGGTCGAGTTACGAAACCTGACGGAAAAGCGCAGGTGTTCGGCGGCGGCGCGAGGCAACCCGGAAGGCCGTTTTCCCGTCGGCCCCCGCACCGGGGTGCGCGATGAAAGGCCGGGTCCCGCCGGGTCCGGGAGCCGTTCGACGCACCGGCGGACCGTGGCGGTCCGCCGGGCGACGAGTCGTGGTCCGTTCCGCGCTGGACATGTGTTCGGAAGCCTATTCCGGTCATCCGGGCCGCGGAACCGGGGGTCCGTCAGGCGCAGAGCACCCGGGTCTCGGGGGTGTAGACGGGGCCGCCGCTGGTGTTGGTGCTGTCGCTGAACTCGGCGTAGAAGTACGAGTAGAAGCCGATGTTGCCGTTACAGCCGGAGTCGGCGGCGACCTGGAGGGTCAGCGTGACCGTCCGGCTCTGGCCGGGCGGGACGGTGGCGCCGTAGTTGCCGCCGAGGTTGCTCGGGCCGGTGCCGGAACAGGGGGTGCTGCCGCTCGCCGTCGCCAGGCTGCAGCCGGTGAAGCTGTACTTCAGGTCCGGGCGCTGGGTGGTCAGCCAGGTCGGGTCGATGGTCTGGTAGACGAACCAGATGTCGTAGGTCTTGTTGTTGGTGATCGTCATCGACAGGTTCACGGCGCCGCCGGGGGTGGTGGTGGCGTGATCGGTGGTGAAGGTCAGCGCGGCCGGCGCGGGGTCGGCGCTCGCGCTCGGGGCCAGACCGAAGACGGCGAGGAGGAAGGCGAGGACGGCGGTGAGACCGAGGCGTCTCGGCAGAGAAGATCGCATGGCCCGGGAGGCTAGGCACGGGCCCGGCACGGCGTCTGCACCACCGCGTCGGGCGCGGTCCCGGAACGGCTGAAAGCGGTCACCCTGTGAAGAACCTGCGGGCATGTCGTGTCGGTCCGTCATACCTCGCATGTCCGCACGCCGGAGCCGGGGTGACGGAAGGGAACCACGGGTTCCGTCGGACCGGTGGGCAACCCCCTTCATTGGCTCGGACGAGACGGGCCCACGGCGCCGGAATGAAGGTGTCCGTTTGTGCCGTGGGATCACTCTCGGCCAAAGAGTGACTATCGGCCGGGAATCGGGGACTCCCCGTCGGCTTCGGGATGCCCGCGTGGTGCCGTCGTGATCCCCGCCGAGCCGGCGGCCGGCGCCGGGACGGACCGTGACCGGCCGTCCCGGCGTGGCGGGTGCCGTCAGCGGGGCGAGAGGGCGTGCGCTCGTTCGAAGGCGGCGAAAGCGGTCTCCTGACGCCATTCGAGACGGGCCCTGGCGCTCTCCACGAGCAGGTGCCGGCAGGTCGCGCCGCGCACGGGCAGGCCGGGGCGTTCGGCACGGCAGGCGGCGACCGGACGGTAGCCGGTGGCGGTGGGGTTGCCCTGCCACAGGCTCGCGCCGGGCAGGAAGCCGTACTCCAGGGACGCGCGGGCCAGGTCCTTCAACTCGGGGTAGCGCAGCCCGTAGGTGGCGGCGGCGTACCGGTACTCGTGACTGATGTCGATCCGGGACACCCCGGGGTCGTCGGTGGCGAGGACGACCGTGACGCCGTAGCGGCGATAGGTGGTGAAGGGGTGGTCGGCGCCCTTGACGCCCAGGATCTGGGCGTTGCTGGAGAAGGGCACCTCCACGGCCACCTCGCGGTCCGCCATGGTGCGGGCGGTGCGCTGCCAGTCGTCCTCGTGGACGAGGTCCACACCGTGTCCGACCCGCTCGGTGCGGGCGACACCCACGGCCTCCCGGATGTGGAAGGTCAGGTCCTCGGGCTTGACCAGACCGGGCCACAACTCGCCCGCGTGCAGGGTGACATGGGCCCTCGGGTACTGGGTGCGCAGGTAGCCGACCATGCGCATCTGCAGGCTGTAGTCGCGCAGGGACCTGTCCGCGTCCTCGGGCTGGACGAGGTTCACGGCGACGAACCGCGGGTCGGCCTCGGCCAGCCGCATGCCCAGGGCGAGCTGGGTGAAGACCCGCTCCGGCGCACTGCCCCGGGACGCCTGGGAGATCCAGCGGACGGTGAGGCCGCAGGCGGGCCGCGCCGACGGAGTGCCGCAGTGCTCGGTGGCACGGAACTCGGCGTCGCCGTCGTCGGCCTCCCCGCGGGCCTCGGCCACCAGCTTGTCCAGCTTGCCGCCGGCGACCAGCTTCCGGTGCAGGGCGGCGAGGTCGTCGTCCCAGCCGACCTGGGCGGCGAGCTTCTTCGCGCCGTCGGAGGCGGGGGTGACCATCGTCTCCAGGTAGAACTGGTTGTTGCGGACGACGGTGTCGGCGACCTCGGCGAGCAGCTTGCCCCGGTGCCGCCAGGTGACCTCGCCGAACTTGCCGAAGGTGTCGAAGAAGTGGTCGTGTCCGCTCTCGTCGGGCGGGAAGTCCTCCATGGACCAGGCGCGGATCAGCGCGGCGCGGAAGGCGCGGTCGGTGCGCGCGTCGGCGGCGGGGCGGGTGCCGGCACCGCAGGGCGGGGCGACGGCGGTCAGCGTCGCGGTGTCGATGCACAGGCCGTCCTCGGCGGCCAGCTCGATCAGGTACTCCGTGGACACCGCGCCGGAGAGGTGGTTGTGCAGGTCTCCGCCCTTGGGCAGCTGCCGGAAGAAGTCGCGCAGGGCGGCGGGCCGGTCGCGCAGCGCACGGAGGTAGCCGTCCGTGCGCGCCTCCGCCGCCGTGATCTGCCGGGGCGGCGGCGCGGCGGGCCGGTCGTCCCGGTGCGCCGGCTGGGCGGCGGCGGGCAGGGCGGACAGCAGGGACAGGACACTGAGGGTGCCCAGCGCGGCCGGAACGACACGGCGGCTCAGGTCACTTCGACGTTGCAGACTCACAGGGGCATGATCACGGAAAGGTCACGACGACATGCGCCGATCGGACGGATACCGCCCGGAGAGCACCCGTGCGGGTGACACATCGGCACACCACCGCCGGGCCGCCCGGCCCTGGCGGTGGGTGTGAGCGCTCAGTGCAGTGGTCGAAGATGGATGTATGACGGGTGAGGCGAGCGAGATCGTTCTGAGTAGACAAGACCTGCGTGAGGTCACCGCGTTCGCCGCGGCGTGCGCGGAAGGGGCGCTCGGAATTTTCGAGGCCGATCAGCCGGACGACTCCCGGCCTCGGGACGCCGTCGGTGCGGCGTGGGAGTTCGCCCGAGGCGGCGAGCGCGGGAAGTCCCTGCGTGACACGGCGTCGGCGGCCCTCAAGGCGGCCAAGGACGCGGGCACTCCGGCTGCGCGCGAGGCGGCGTGGGCGGCGATGTCCGCGGCGGGCGCCGCCTATCTGCATCCGCTGGCCAAGGCCACGCAGGTCAAGCACATCCTCGGAGCCGCCGCCTACGCGGCCAGAGCGGCCGAACTCGTCGCCGGCGACGACCGGAGCGTCGGTCCCGCACACCTTCGACCGGCGGTGCGTCGCGTGACTCCGGTCGTCGTCGACGTGCTCAGACGTTTCCCGGCGCCGCCCGCCGGCGGCGGACGGGTCGGTGAGCTGATCCGGATGCTGGACGCCGACCTTCGTTCACTCACCTGCGCGAGTGCCGAGGAACGCGGCTGACGACCGGGGAGGGCGAAGCTCTTCCTGCCGGAGGCGCGGGTGAGGGGGGCGGACCCCGCGTAGGGCTCGGCGCCGCAACCCGTACCGCGGCGGGGCATGCCCGGCGTCGACGCGGGTATTCGGGCTCCGATTTCGGACGGCGCAGCGCACCAGGGAGGCGGAACGCAATGCTCATGGCACACCCCGCGGTACTGAAGGACCTCATCGCCCAGTACGAGGCCCTCACCCTGCTCGGAGCCGAGGAGAGCACTCCCCAGGCCCGGCAGCGGCTCGCGGACGTCTCCTACACCCTGTGCGTGGCCACCGGCACCCGGGACATCGACATGGCCCTGATCGCCGCCCGCCACCGTCTGTCCGGGGCCCGGCCGGAGGACGACTCCCTGCTCCAGACCTCCGCCTCCGCCTCCGCCTCCGCCGAGCAGGTGGCCACGGTCTGAACCGTCGTTCGCCCCGGCGGGGTTGCCCGCCCCCTCCCCCTGAACTCGTTGCTCCCCGCTTCTGGTCGGCGAGACCTGCCGGACGGTATACAGGCCCGGTCGAACGCGCGAGGGCCGCCGCCCCAGGGCCGCCACCGCGCGATGGAGCGGGCTCAGGGGGAGGATCCATGACGCACCGGAGACGTCCGGCGGACCGGGTGGGAGGACGGCGGCGGGCCGCCGTGCTGGGGGCCGCGCTGAGCGCCTGCGCCCTGGCCGTGTCCGGCACCGCGCCGGCCGTGGCACACCCCGCCGGGCACGGCCGCGAAGTCGCCTATGCCGCGCTCGGCGACTCCTACACCTCGGGTCCCGGCATACCGACGCAGGTCGACGCCGCGTGCGGGCGCTCGGACCACAACTACCCCTCGCTCGTGGCCGCCCAGCGCGGGACGGCCTCGCTCACGGACGTGAGCTGTGGCGGGGCCACGACCGCCGAGATGTGGCGGGCACAGGGCGCCCATCCGCCGCAGCTCGACGCCCTGAACCGGCACACGGACCTGGTCACCCTGCAGATCGGCGGCAACGACGTCGGTTTCGGCACCATCATCGGCACCTGCGCCCGGCTCGCCGCGCAGGACCCGGAGGGCAACCCCTGCCAGCGCTCCTATCAGGCCTCCGGACACGACCAGCTGATCCTGGACATCGCGCGGACCGCGCCGAAGGTCGACCGGGTGCTGCGGGCGGTACGCGCCCGGGCACCGCACGCCCGGGTACTCGTCGTCGGTTACCCGGACCTGCTGCCCGACGACGGCAGCGGCTGCTTCCCGCAGGTGCCGTTCGCCCGGCGGGACTTCCCCTACCTGCGGGACACGGAGAAGCGGCTGAACCTGATGCTACGGCTGGTCGCCGCCGTGAACCGGGCCGAGTACGTGGACACGTACGGCCCCACGGCCGGCCACGACATGTGCCAGGCACCCGCGGACCGCTGGATCGAGCCGCTCCAGCCGGCCTCCCCCGCGGCCCCGGCGCACCCCAACGCCACGGGAGAGGCGGCCATGGCGCAGGCAGTGCGGGCCCGGCTGGAGCGGGGGCACGGGCGCGGCTGAGCCGGCGGGCGGCCCCCGTCTCCGGGAGGCCGCCCCGCGGGCCCGTCAGGAACCGAGCGCGCCCGAGACCACCGCCTGGGCCTCCTCCTGCACCCGGGCCAGGTGGTCAGGGCCGAGGAAGGACTCGGCGTAGACCTTGTAGACGTCCTCGGTGCCCGAAGGCCGGGCGGCGAACCAGGCGTTGTCGGTGGTGACCTTGATGCCGCCGATCGGGGCGCCGTTGCCGGGGGCCTCGGTCAGGACGGCCGTGACCGCCTCCCCGGCCAGCGTGTCCGCGGTGACCTGGGCCGGCGACAGCTTGCCCAGCAGCGCCTTCTGCTCTCGGGTGGCGGGAGCGTCGATGCGGGCGTACGCGGGGGCGCCGAAGCGGGCGGTGAGGCCGGCGTAGTGCTCCGAGGGGGTCCTGTCGGTGACGGCCGTGATCTCGGAGGCGAGGAGGGCGAGGATGATGCCGTCCTTGTCGGTGGTCCACACCGAGCCGTCACGGCGCAGGAAGGACGCGCCGGCCGACTCCTCACCGCCGAACCCGAGGTCGCCGCCGGCCAGTCCGTCCACGAACCACTTGAACCCGACCGGCACCTCGACCAGCCGCCGGCCGAGGTCGGCGGCGACCCGGTCGATCATGGAGGAGGAGACGAGGGTCTTGCCGATGCCGGCGTCGGCGGGCCACTGCTCGCGGTGCCGGTACAGGTAGGAGATGGCGACCGCGAGGTAGTGGTTGGGGTTCATGAGGCCCGCGTCCGGGGTGACGATGCCGTGCCGGTCGGCGTCGGCGTCGTTGCCCGTGGCGATGCGGAAGCGGTCGCGCTGCTCGATGAGGGAGGCCATCGCGTACGGCGAGGAGCAGTCCATGCGGATCTGGCCGTCCCAGTCCAGCGTCATGAACCGCCAGGTGGGGTCGGTGTGCGGGTTGACCACCGTCAGGTCGATGCCGTGCTGCTCGGCGATGCGGCCCCAGTAGGCGACGGAGGCGCCGCCGAGCGGGTCGGCGCCGATGCGCACACCGGAGCCGCGGACGGCGTCCAGGTCCAGCACGCTCGGCAGGTCGGCGACGTACGTGCCGAGGAAGTCGTACCGCTGGGTGGTGTCCGCGGCGAGCGCGCGGGCGTACGGCAGCCGGCGTACGTCCTTCAGACCGCCGGTGATGATCTGGTTGGCGCGGTCCTGGATCCAGGAGGTCGCGTCGGAGGCCGCCGGTCCGCCGCTCGGCGGGTTGTACTTGAAGCCGCCGTCGGCGGGCGGGTTGTGCGACGGGGTGACGACCACCCCGTCGGCGAGGCCGGAGGTGCGGCCCCGGTTGTACGTCAGGATCGCGTGCGAGACGGCCGGGGTCGGCGTGTAGCCGTCCGCGGCGTCGATGAGCACGGTCACCTCGTTGGCGGCGAAGACCTCCAGCGCGGTGGCCTTCGCCGGTTCGGACAGGGCGTGGGTGTCGGCACCCAGGAAGAGCGGGCCGTCCGTGCCCTGGGCGGCGCGGTACTCGCAGATGGCCTGGCTGGTGGCGGCGATGTGGTCCTCGTTGAAGGCGCTCGCCAGGGACGAACCGCGGTGCCCCGAGGTGCCGAACGCCACCCGCTGCCCCGGGTCGGCCGGGTCGGGGTGGAGCGTGTAGTACGCCGTGACCAGCCGGGGCACGTCGACAAGGTCCTGGGGACCGGCCGGCCGGCCGGCTCGCTCGTGCGGCATGAGTCCATTCCTCCGCATCGGTGGGTTCGTTCGCTCACCGCCCATCTTTCCTCGTCAGGGGCGTGCCGTGCGAGTGCGCCCCACCGGCCGGGACGCACCGCGCGGCGGCGGTTCAGCCGAGGTGGTAGCTGTCGCCGTACACCTTCCAGTCGAGCGGCGTGTTCAGGTCGAGGTTGCCCTTGCGCAGGAAGACCCGCTGCTCGGTGTCGACCCTGCTGGTGTCGCTGTGCGCCTCCTCCTGCTTCATGGCCCATACCCGGGCGTCCAGGAAGGCGTTGAGGTAGGTGGTCTCGTCGCCGCCCTGGGCCGGCGGCTTGGCGCTGCGCAGGGCGCGCTTGCGTATGTTGCGGAAGCTGGTCGGGTCGTCACCGTCGCCGTGCATGACGATGGCGTCGTAGTAGGTGAACTGTCCGAGGGCGCGCAGTCCGTCGGCCTTGCCCTGGGCGACCGCCGGGTTGAAGTACACCCGGTCCCGCTCGTCGTTCTGGGCCTGCTGGAAGGCGGTGTCCTGGGCGGCCGTGCGCCAGTCCTTCGGGAAGTCCGGGTCCAGGCCGGAGTGCGAGTCGGTGCCGTTGACCTTCCGCAGGGCGGGCAGGTACTTGGCGAGGACGTTGCCGGGCCTGCGGTCGGTGTACAGCTGGACGAGGTCGAGCATGTCGCCGGTGCCGGAGCAGAAGCCGATGATGCCGGCGGTGTAGCCGCGGCCGTCGCCGATGTCCTCGATGTACTTGTACTGGGCCTTCCAGTCGAGCGAGGAGTTCTCCGCGCTCGACACCAGCTTCATGGCGATCTCCTTCTTCGCCGGGTCGTCCAGGCCCGGGGCGGCGGCCCGGGCGGCGGTGGCGGGCGCCACGCCGAGCAGGACGCCGGAGGCGGCTGCGCCCAGCGCGGCCACGACCGCCCGGCGGGAGAGAGGGGCGGGGGACGCTGTCGCGCGGTCTGCGAACACCACAGGGGCTCCAAGTGGGAGTGGGGGGTGGCGGGATGGTCCGTACCGATACTGGTAGGAAAGTTTCCTATCAAACGCGGTGGACGCCCGTAACCCGGCAGACCAGAAGTTCGTAGGATCGGACAACTCCCCCGGGACCCGAGCCCCTTCCGCCCGGCGGCTCAGCCGTGCCGGGTCTCGTCCCGCTCCTTCGCGAAGGCGTACAGCTCCTTCGAGGTGGAGATGAGCTCGCGCCGCTCCTCGCCAGAACCGACCATCGGCTGCGAGCCCTTCAGCGGCACCTGGGCGCTCTCCGGCAGGAACTTCACGGTGAGCAGTCCGATGACGCCGGCCAGCATCAGGTAGTAGGCGGGCATGAGGTCGTCACCGGTGACGTCGACCAGCGCGGCCGTGACCAGCGGCGTGGTGCCGCCGAACGCCGCGACGGCGATGTTGAAGCCGATGCCCATGGCCGCGTAGCGGACGGCGGTCGGGAAGAGGGCGGGCAGGGTGGCGGCACTGGGCGCGGCGAAGCAGGCCAGCAGGGTGGACAGGAGCAGCACCCCGAGGATCGGCGGCCAGGTGCCGTGCGCCTTGATCAGCAGGAACGACGGTACGGCGAGCACGACCATCGCCGCGGCTCCGACGGCGTAGAGCGGCCGGCGGCCCACCCGGTCGCTGAGCCGCCCCAGGAAGGTGATCAGCACCACGATCCACACCATGCCGACGAGCACCAGGAGGTCGGCGGAACCGCTGGAGCGGTTCAGGGTCTGGGTCTGGTAGGTCGGCAGATAGCCGGTGACCATGTAGTTGGTGACGTTGTAGAGCAGGACCAGACCCATGCAGACCAGCAGGGGTCGCCAGTGGTTGCGGACGATGTCCTTGAACTCGCCGCCCGCCGACTCCTGCGCCAGGGACTTCTCGTGTTCGTCCAGTTGCTGCTGGAAGGCCGGGGACTCCTCCAGTTTCAGCCGCATGTAGAGGCCGATCACGCCGAGCGGTCCGGCGATCAGGAACGGGATGCGCCAGCCCCAGGAGAGCATCTGGTCGTCCGTCAGGGCCAGGTTCAACGCGGTGACCAGGGCCGAGCCGAGGGCGTAGCCGACGAAGGTGCCGAAGTCGAGCCAGCTGGAGAGGAAGCCGCGCCGACGGTCCGGCGAGTACTCGGCGACGAAGGTGGTGGCGCCGCCGTACTCCCCGCCGGTGGAGAAGCCCTGGACCATGCGGGCCAGCAGGAGCAGCACGGGCGCGGCGATGCCGATGGTGGCGTAACCGGGGATGACACCGATGGCGAAGGTGCCCGCCGCCATCATGATCATGGTGGTGGCGAGCACCTTCTGCCGGCCGATCCGGTCGCCGAGCGGGCCGAAGACCAGCCCGCCGAGCGGACGGACGACGAAGGCGGCGGCGAACGTCGCGAACGAGGAGATGACCTGGGCGGCCGGGGAGGCGCCGGGGAAGAACACCTTGCCGATGGTGGCGGCGAGGTAGCTGTAGACGCCGAAGTCGAACCACTCCATGCAGTTGCCGAGCGCGGAGGCGCCGACGGCACGCCTGAGCAGCGGGGGCTCGACGACCTGGACGTCGTCCGCGCCGAAGGCCCCGCGGTTGCGGCGGAGCCTGCGGGTCAGCTCCTCCCGGACCTGGCGCGGCAGCCGCGCCACGGCCCCGGGTACCCGCGGCCTGCTCCGCGTCTGCCGTTCCTGACCGGACATCGCGCTCCCGCCGGACGTCGTACCGCTCACGAGCGCCTCCTTCCTCTCGCCTCGTGATCACCGCCTGCCCGTGTCTTTCGATTCAGAAACGGAACCGCTCAATCCCATCCAGGACGGCGGTTGGACTTGCGGGGCGGCACGGAGCAGGGTGGACGGACCCGTACGCACACGCACGGGCACCCCTACGGCACCACCCCGGAGAAGACCCGATGACGTACGTCGCGGACCCCGCTCGCTACGACGGCACCATGCGCTACCGGCGCACCGGCCGTTCCGGACTGGACCTGCCCCTCCTGTCCCTGGGCTACTGGCACAACTTCGGCGACGACCGCCCGTTCGAGACCCAGCGCGAGATCGCACTGCGCGCCTTCGACCTCGGGATCACCCATCACGACCTGGCCAACAACTACGGCCCGCCGTACGGCGCGGCCGAGCTGAACTTCGGGCGGCTCCTGAAGCAGGACCTCGCGCCCTACCGGGACGAGCTGGTGATCTCGACCAAGGCCGGCTGGGACATGTGGCCCGGCCCCTACGGGCAGGGCGGCGGCTCCCGCAAGTACCTGCTGGCCTCACTGGACCAGTCGCTCAGCCGGACGGGCCTGGACTACGTGGACATCTTCTACTCCCACCGGCTGGACGCGAGCACGCCGCTGGAGGAGACCATGGGCGCGCTCGACACCGCCGTCCGCCAGGGCAAGGCCCTGTACGTGGGCATCTCGTCCTACGATGCCGAGCGCACCCGGCAGGCCGCCGCCATCCTGCGCGACCTCGGCACCCCGCTGCTGATCCACCAGCCGTCGTACAGCATGCTCAACCGCTGGATCGAGACCGACGGCCTGCTGGACGCCGCCCGGGACGAGGGCTTCGGGGTCATCGGCTTCACCGCGCTCGCCCAGGGGCTGCTCACGGGCCGCTACCTGGAGGGCGTCCCGCAGGACTCGCGGGCGGCCCGCGGCACCTCGCTGGACACGTCCTGGCTGACGGACGGGATGCGGAGCCGGCTGCGCGCCCTGAACGACGTCGCGGCCCGGCGCGGGCAGAGCCTGGCCCAGCTGGCGCTGGCCTGGGCTCTGCGGGACGAGCGGGTGACGTCCCTCGTCATCGGCGCCTCCCGGGTCGAGCAGCTGGAGCAGAACGTCGCCGCGCTGGAGAACCTCGACTTCACCGACGAGGAGCTGGCCGAGATCGACAAGTACGCGACCGACGGCGGCGTGGACCTGTGGCGGGACGCCCGGCTGGGAAACCTCGACTGACCCTCCCGGATGTGACGCAGGTCACAGACATAAGGCAAAAGTAGGACATAATGGAAGCCATTCGGACAGCGTTGTCACCCCTTCTCTCGCGACACCCCCGCGAATCCAAGGAGCCGCTCACCGTATGGCGTACGGAGCCCACCGCAGCCCCCTGCTGCCTCCCCACCCCGACCTGACCCTCGCCCGCGACTGCGAGCAGTGCCTCGGCTGGGGCACCGTCGTCACGCGCGACGGGGAGCACGAGCTGTGCCACGCGTGCCAGCCCGACCCCGCCGACGACGAGGGCGGGGCCGGCTCCCGCCCATAGCGCTCTCGCCCCGCACCACCCGCGCAGGACCAGGCTCCCGTCGCCCGGTCCTGGCCCGGGGCCGCCGCCCGGCGGCACCGACGTACGGTGGAGGCATGTCGTCGCCTCCCCTCCCGGGACCGCTGGCCCATCTGGAGCCCCTGCTCGGCCACTACGGCTACTGGGCCGTCGGGACCGTCGTCTTCGTGGAGGACTTCGGGGTCCCCGCGCCCGGCGAGACGATGCTGCTGGCGGCGGGTGTCTACGCGGGCGCGGGACGGCTGGACATCGCCGCCGTGGCGGTCATCGCGTTCGCCGCGGCCGTCGCCGGGGACAACCTCGGCTATCTGATCGGCCGGTCCGGCGGCCGGGCGTTCGTCCACCGGTGGGGACGGTACGTCTTCCTGACGCCGAAGCGGCTGGAAGCCGCCGAGGCGTTCTTCGCCCGGCACGGCGGCAAGATCGTGACGGTGGCCCGGTTCGTGGAAGGCCTGCGCCAGGCCAACGGCATCATCGCGGGCACGACCGGCATGCGCTGGCGCCGGTTCCTCGCCTTCAACGCCCTCGGCGCGGCCCTGTGGGTCGGCCTGTGGACCACCCTGGCCTATCTGGCGGGCAGTCACATCACCGCCGTGTACGACGAGATCAGGCGTTACCAGCTGTACGTCGTCGCCGCCTTCGCCCTCGTCGTCGCGGGGTTCGCCGTACGGCACCTGGTACGGCGGCGCCGTCGGCGCTGACCCCTGCGGCCCCGGCTCCCTGTTCCTCCGCTGGGCGCCATCTGATGCGCTCCTGGGTGTTACCTGTGAGTAATCCCAAGTGGTTTGATGTGCGGCGCCACTCAGCCCCTACCTCGACAGGGAGATCCAGTGACGCCCTTCGGACCACGTCGCGCCCTCGCCGCCGCGGCCCTCGCCCTCGCCCTGCCCACGGCGGCGCTCGCCGGCCCCGCACCGGCCGCCGCGGCCGAACCGGCACCGGGCCTGCGGGTCCTGACGTACAACGTGTTCCTCATGAGCCGGAACCTGTACCCGAACTGGGGACAGGACCACCGCGCCGCGGAGATACCCAAGGCGTCCTTCTTCCAGGACAACGACGTGGTGGTCCTGGAGGAGGCGTTCGACAACTCCTCCTCGGACGCGCTGAAGCGCGCGGCGGCGGACCGGTACCCGTACCAGACCCCGGTGGTGGGGCGCGGCCGTGACGGCTGGGACGCGACCGGCGGGGCGTACTCCGCCAGCACGCCCGAGGACGGCGGCGTCACCGTGCTGAGCAAGTGGCCGGTGCTGCGCAAGGAGCAGTACGTCTACAAGGACGCGTGCGGCTCCGACCGGTGGTCCAACAAGGGCTTCGCCTATGTGGTGCTGAATGTCAACGGCACCAAGGTGCATGTCATCGGCACCCACACGCAGTCCACGGACTCCGGGTGCGGCGCGGGCGAGGCCGTCCAGGACCGCAGCCGGCAGTTCAAGGCGATCGACACCTTCCTCGACGCGAAGAACATCCCCGCGAACGAGGAGGTCCTGGTCGCGGGCGACCTCAACGTCGACTCGCGCGGCGGCGAGTTCACCTCGATGCTCGCCGACGCGGACCTGACCGGCGCCGACGCGCGCACCGGGCACCCGTACTCGTTCGACACCCAGGAGAACTCCATCGCCCGCTACCGCTACCCGGACGACCCGCGCGAGGATCTGGACCACGTCCTCGCCCGCGCGGGTCACGCCCGTCCGGCGCGCTGGACCAACGAGGTCATCCAGCAGCCTTCGGCCCCCTGGACCGTGAGCAGCTGGGGCACGTCGTACACGTACACGGACCTCTCCGACCACTATCCGCTGCGGGCGTACGCCGGCTAGCGCGAGGCCCGCGTGGGCCGGCCCTCCGCCGACGGGGCCGGCCCGCGCGGCGGGGCGCCGTCGTCGGCGCGCTCGTGGCCGCCCCGCAGCGCCGAGGCGAGCGCGGACACCAGGGCCATCCCGGCGGCGACGCCGAAGACGATGCTCAGGCCGTGGTGGAAGGGACCGGAGACCAGTTCCGGGAAGAAGCTGTGTCCGGTCAGGGTGGCGCGCTGGGCCTCGGTCACATGGCCGAGGGCGTCGCCGCCGAGCAGATGGCCGATGGGGTTGTCGCCCAGGAACGTCGCGAACAGGGTGCTGACGGGCGGCAGCGTGGCCACTTCCTGAGCGGTCTGGGCGGGCACCCCGTGCGCCTGGAGTCCGTTGCCGAGCGTCGACGGCAGGGAGGAGGCCAGCCCGGAGACCATCAGGGAGAAGAAGACACCGATCGACAGGGCCGTACCGGAGTTCTGGAAGGTGGAGCGCATCCCGGAGGCGACGCCCCGGTACCGGGCGGGCACGCTGCCCATGATGGACGAGGTGTTGGGCGCGGAGAACATGCCCTGGCCCACTCCGCTGAGCAGCAGCAGCCCGGCGAAGGCGGTGTAGTCGAAGTCCACCGGCAGCGCGAGGAGTCCGACGAAGGACGCGGCGACGAGGACCAGTCCGGCGGTGGAGAACAGGCGGGCGCCGAACCGGTCGGACAGATAGCCCGAGACGGGGCCGGCGATCAGGAAGCCCACGGTGAGCGGCAGCATGAAGATGCCGGCCCACAGGGGGGTGTCCTCGAAGTCGTAGCCGTGCAGGGGCAGCCAGATGCCCTGCAGCCAGATGATGAGCATGAACTGCAGCCCGCCCCGGGCTATGGCGGTGAGCAGGGCGGCCAGGTTGCCGGCGGCGAACGCCCGCACCTTGAACAGTGACAGGCGGAACATCGGCTCGGCGACCCGGGTCTCGACGACGCAGAACACCAGCAGCAGAAGGACGCCGCCGAACAGCCCGCCGAGCACCCAGGGGCTGGTCCATCCGGTGGGGTGGCCGCCGTAGGGCTGGATGCCGTAGGTGATGCCCGCCAGCAGGATGCCGGCGCCGGAGGCGAAAGTGAGGTTGCCGAGCCAGTCGACCCGGCCGCGGGCGCCGGCCGAGGTCTCCCTGAGGCTCAGGTACGACCAGATGGTGCCGGTGACGCTGATGGGGACGCTCACCCAGAACACCGCCCGCCAGTCGACGGCCGCGAGCAGGCCGCCGGCGAGCAGACCGAGGAACTGCCCGGCGAGCGCGGTGATCTGGTTGATGCCGAGGGCCGTGCCGCGCTGGCGGGCCGGGAAGGCGTCGGTGAGGATCGCGGCGGAGTTCGCGGTCAGCATGGAGCCGCCGAAGGCCTGCACGATGCGCCACAGGATCAGCCAGAGGGCGCCCGCGCCGGCCCGGAACGGATCCAGGGACAGCGCGACGGAGGCGACCGCGAAGACGAGGAAGCCCAGGTTGTAGATCCGGACCCGGCCGAACATGTCGCCGAGCCGGCCGAGGACGACCACCAGCACGGCCGAGACCAGCAGATAGCCGAGGATCATCCACAGCAGGTAGCCGATGTTGCCGGGCGCGAGCGGGTCCAGGCCGATGCCGCGGAAGATGGCGGGCAGCGAGATGATCACGATGGAGGCGTCCATCGTGGCGATGAGCACGCCGAGCGTGGTGTTGGACAGGGCGACCCACTTGTAGCCGGGGCCCGGGGGCGTGTCGGCGAGGCGGGCCGAGCGGGCGAGCAGCCGGGCCCGGACGCCTTCGGCGGCGGGGGTGCGGGGTGCGGGGGCCTGGCCGGTCACAGGTGTTCCGCCAATCGGTCGAGCAGGGGCAGGACCTCGTGCAGGGCCTGCCGTTCCCGCGGGGTGAACCCGTCCAGTGCCTGGGCGAGACGGCTGACGGACTCGGATCGGCGCTGTTCCAGCACGGCCCGGCCCTCCTCGGTGATGCTGACGACGGCCCGGCGCCCGTCGGTCGCGTCCGGGCTGCGGCTCACCAGCCCGCGGTGGGTGAGTCCGGCGAGCGTACTGGCCATCGCCTGGGGCCGCACCCGCTCCAGATCGGCGAGCGCGCCGGGTGAGTCCGGGCCGGTGCGGGCCAGCCGGGCGAGTACCGAGACACCGGACAGGGACAGGTCCCCGACGGTGTGTGCCTGGCGCAGTCGGCGCACGATCCGGCCCATGGCCAGCCGCAGCGCACCCGCGAGTGCAGTGTTGTCCACGTTTGCTAACAGTAGGTTTATCAGTCTGGACTGTTCAACCAAGACTGGGTAATGCCGGCCTCCGGCACACGGCGTTTGCGGATTTCGGGTTTGGACGGTGGGAGAGCGGCAATCCGGAGGGGGACCAGAGACCGCGTCGATGTTGGGATGTGACACGCGATGGCTGGCAGTCAGAAGGCCAAGGGCAAGGCGGAGCAGGCCAAGGGCAAGGCGAAGGAGGCCGTGGGCCGCGCCGTCGGAAACGAGCGCATGGAGGCCGAGGGCCGTATGGAGGGCGCTGAGGGAGATGCCCGCCAGGCCAAGGAGAAGGCGAAGGACGTCTTCAAGCACTGAGGTTTGTGCCGGCACTGAGGTTTGTGCCGGTTCGGCCACGTGACGGGTCCGGAAATCCAGCGGAAGCGGATTTCCGGACCCGTTGTGCTGTACCCGCGTCCGTTCCGCCGCGCCGCCCCCGAGCAGGCGTTCGGCAGGCGTTCGTGCGCAACCGGAGGATTCCTCCCGGACCGCCCTTTGACCGGCGGCCCAGCGGGTAGCCGAGCAGGGACGGCACGACCCCCCTGTGCACAGGAAGGGCCCCTGACCCCAGAGGAAAAGGGCAACGACGTATGGACATCCCGCTCAGGACCCACGCGACCACCCAGGCCCGCCCGGCGCTCCTGCGCTACAGCCGCACCTGGGACGCCGGCGTATCCGGCATCGCCGAGGCGAGAGACGCCGTCGCGGCCCTGCTCGCCCAGGCACGGCCGGCACCCGGGCGGCGCCCGGTGCAGGACGCCCAGCTCGTCGTCAGCGAACTCGTCACCAACGCGGCCAAGCACGCACCCGGTCCCTGCGCGCTGGCTCTGGAACTGCTGCCCGGCGCGACCGCGCTGCGCATCACCGTCACGGACACCTCCCGGCAGCCGCCGCGCCGGCGCCGTCCCGACCCCCGGCGGATCGGAGGACACGGCCTGCACCTCGTGGCCATGCTGTCCCACGGTCTCGAGGTCACCTGGCTCGCCCGGGGCAAAGAGGTCACGGCGACCGTTCCCCTCCTGCCCGCGGCAGCGGGCTGAGCCTCCGGGCGGTGCCGGTCAGGCCACCCTGATCCCGATGATGCAGGTGTCGTCGTCGGTGTCCGACCTGCTGTAGGTGAGCAGCCGGTCCAGTTGCTGGTCCAGGGTGCTGGGCGCCGCCCGCGCGGTGTCCAGCAGGTGGGACAGCGACTCCTCCACCGAGCGGTCCCGGCGCTCGATCAGGCCGTCGGTGTACATCAGCAGGGTGTCCCCCGCGGCCAGCTGGACTTCCGTCTCCTCGTAGCGCGCCTCCGGCACGGCGCCCAGCAGCAGCCCCCTGACCGGGGGCAGCGCCTCGGCGTCCGCCTCCCGCACCAGCACCGGCGGCAGATGGCCGGCCCGCGCCCAGCGCAGGATCCGCCGCTCGCCGTCGTACAGGCCGCAGACGGCGGTCGCGGTGACGGCGCCCGTCAGATGGTGGGCGACGATGTTCAGCCAGGACAGCAGCTGCCCCGGGCCGGCCCCGGTCACCGCGAGCCCGCGCAGCGCGTTGCGCAGGACGACCATGCTGGTGGCAGCCTCGATGCCGTGCCCGGCGACGTCGCCGACGCAGACCAGGATCAGTCCGGAGGGCAGCACGACGGCGTCGTACCAGTCGCCGCCCACCAGGTGTTCGGTCTCGGCGGGCCGGTAGCGCACCGCCACCTGGAGACCGGGCACCCGCAGCGGGGCCTGGGCCGGGGGCATGATGGCGTGCTGGAGCTGGAGGGCCAGCCGGTTGCGCTCCATGGCCTGCTGCTCGGTGTGGGCGAGCTGGTCGCGGGTGGCGGCGAGGGCGACCTCGGTCCAGTGCTGGGCGGAGATGTCCTGGTAGGCGCCGCGGACGCCGAAGAGCTGCCCGTCGGTGTCGAGCACGGGTTCGGCGACCACCCGCATGTGCCGGGTCACCCCGTCCGGACGCAGCAGCCGGAACGCGGCGGAGGCCGACCTGCGGTGGTGCATCACGGTGCGCAGGAAGCGGCCGAGGGTGACGGCGTCGTCGGGGTGGGTGTGGGCCGGCAGGTCCTGCAGGGCGACCGGGGGGCTGCTGACCGGGCGGCCGTACAGGCTGAACAACTGGCCGTTCCAGGTGATCTCGCCGGTGAGCAGGTTCTCCTCGAACCCGCCGATCCGGCCGAGCCGCTGGGCGTGCTGGAGCAGGCTGGCGAGGCGGGCCGTCTCGTCCTCGATGCGCCAGATGAGCAGCACCGCGGCGCCGTGCCGGCTGATGCTGATGTCGGCGACGGCGGACAGCGGCACCTGGTCGACCAGGGCGGTCAGCCGCATCCGCTGGGCGCGGAAGGGCTCGCCGGTGGCGTGGACCCGCTCCACGCGCTGGAACAGCTCGCTGACCCCGGCGGCCATCGGGTAGGCCTCCAGCAGCAGGGCGCCGCCCACGACCGCGCGCGGGCGGCCCGCCGGGTCGAGGAACCGGCTGTTGACGTGCTGGATGCGGAAGTCGACCAGCTGACCGGAGTCGTCCAGGTGCGGCACCAGCACCAGGGCCGGGTCGTGCAGCCCGTCGGCCAGGTCCATCAGTTCGACCACGTCGGGCAGCACGGACTCGGCCTCCGTGCCGTGCGGCGGCGCGTGCGTCTCCAGGGTGTGCGCGCACAGCTCGGCCAGGGCCTCCACCTGCCGGACGACCGGGCGTGGCAACGGGCCCTCCGGTTTGGGCCAGGCGATCTCCAGAACGCCGTGGATCCGGCCCCCGGTCCCGGACGGTACGGCGATCCGCGCGCCCTCGGCGTACTCGCGCCGGCCGATCGTCGGCAGCCCGGACTCGGCGAGCGAGGGCAGCCACTCGCCGTCGGGTTCGGTCAGCCCGCGCCGCGCCACCGTGGCCACGTCGGGCGGCACATAGCGCCACCGGGCCGCTTCGCCCGGCGGGAACCCCGCACTGCCCGCGAGGCTCAGCGAGCCGTCCGGGCCGGCCGACCAGATGGCCACGGCGGCCGCGCCCAGCGGGCGCAGGGCGTGGGCGAGCAGCGAGTCGGCCATCGCCTGGGTGTCGGGCGCGGCCAGCACACCGCTCTCGGCGGCACGCAGCCGTACGGCGGCGGAGTCCTCGGCGGGCTCGGCCGGGTCCGCGGCGACGGACAGGAACGCCTCGGTGACCTCCGAGACGCGGTCCCGGGCCGCCTGGTTGATGACGTCCACCGCGAACTCCAGCGGGGTCACCTGCGCCTGCTCGGTGAGTTCGGCGAGCTGCCGGGCGGCCTGGGCGGGGCCGCAGCCGAGGCGTTCGACCAGGATGCCCTTGGCCAGCTCGATCAGCGCCCGGCCCTCCGCCTCCGCCTGTGCCGCCCGTACCTCCCGGCGCAGCCGTTCCACGGTGGCGGCGAGCCTGCCCACCGGGGTGGTGGCGGGCACGTCGGGCAGCACGGCGTCGATGGTGGCGGGCACGTCGGACAGCGCGGCGTCGACGGACGGGAGCAGGTCGGGCGCGCCGGCCGGCGCGTCGGGTCCGTCGGGCGGCTCGTGGGGTCCGGCGGGCGGTTCGTGGGGGTTCACCGGATCCGTACTCCTCGGCCTGCGGACGGGCGGCGGCACTGTGCCGTGCTCATGCCGGGAGCCAGCGCCGGACACAGGCGATGAGGTCATGGGTGTCCACCGGTTTCGTGACGTAGTCGCTGGCTCCGGAGGCCAGACTCTTCTCCCGGTCCCCCTGCATGGCCTTGGCGGTCACCGCGATGACCGGCAGTTCGGCGTACTGCGGCATCCCGCGGATCTCGGCCGTGGCCGTGTAGCCGTCCATCTCGGGCATCATCACGTCCATCAGGACGAGTTCGACGTCCGGGTTGTTCACCAGCGTCTCGATGCCCTTGCGGCCGTTCTCCGCGTGCAGGACGCGGAAGCCGTGCAGTTCGAGGATGCCGCTGAGCGCGAACAGGTTACGGGCGTCGTCGTCGACGACGAGGACGGTACGGCCGCGGGTGTGCTCGTCGATCAGGTGGGGCGCGGTGCGCGGGAGTTCCTCGCCGCGGACCAGGGTGAGCACCTCACCGGGCTCCTCGGCCGACAGGTGCAGGGCGATCCGCTCGCGCAGTTCGTCCAGGCTGAACAGGTACTCCGGTGAACCGCCCGCGGTGTCCTCGGTGAGCGGTTCGGTGCGCTGCGAACCGTGCACCAGCACCGGGACGCTGCTCAGGGCCGAGTCGCCGCGCAGGGCCTCCAGGAAGCGGGCCGACTCGCCGTCCGGCATACCGAGTTCCACGACGACGCAGTGGCAGGGTTCGGCGGCGAGGGCGCCGGCCGCCTCCTGGGCGCCGACGGCGGTGATGATGTCCACGGGAGTGCCGCCGTCGGCGTGGGAGTGCTCCAGATCCCGGACCACGCTCTCGGCGACCAGGGTCAGCAGCCCGCGCGGGCGCTCCTCCACGACGAGCAGGCGGCGCGGGCGCGCCCGCTTGGCGGTGGCCTGCGGCAGCTCCTGGGGCAGGCCGTGCCCCAGCGTGCCGTCCGTCCGCTCCCGCTCGGCCTTCAGGGCGGGGCGTCCGCCGCGCACGTGCTCCTCGAAGTCCGGCCGGGCCACGGGCAGGTAGAGGGTGAAGGTGCTGCCCTTGCCGGGAGTGCTGTCCACGGTGACGGCACCACCGAGCAGGTGCGCGATCTCCCGGGTGATGGACAGGCCGAGCCCGGTGCCGCCGTACTTGCGGCTCGTGGTGCCGTCCGCCTGCTGGAACGCGCCGAAGATGGTCTCCAGCTGCTGCTCGGGGATGCCGATCCCGGTGTCCTTCACCCGGAAGGCGACGATCGCGCCGCCCCGCACGACACCGCGGGGCACGTCGTCGTCGGCGGCGGGTTCGACACTCAGTTCGACGCTGCCCTGCTCGGTGAACTTCACCGCGTTGGACAGCAGGTTGCGCAGGATCTGCCGGAGCCGGGAGTCGTCGGTGAGCAGGTCTGCGGGGGCACCGGGCGCCGTGGCGACGGTGAACTCCAGGCTCTTCTGCGAGGTCATCGGCCGGAAGGTGGCCTCGACGTACTCGATCAGCTGCCGCAGCGGGACCCGTTCCGGCGTGACGTCCATCTTGCCGGCCTCGACCTTGGACAGGTCCAGGATGTCGTTGATGAGCTGGAGCAGGTCGGAGCCGGCCGAGTGGATGATGCCCGCGTACTCGACCTGCTTGGGGGTGAGGTTGCGGGAGGGGTTCTGGGCCAGCAGCTGGGCGAGGATGAGCAGGCTGTTGAGCGGGGTGCGCAGCTCGTGGCTCATGTTGGCGAGGAACTCGGACTTGTACTTCGAGGCGAGCGACAGCTGCTGGGCACGCGCCTCCAGTTCCTGCCGGGCCTGCTCGATCTGCAGGTTCTTCGCCTCGATGTCCCGGTTCTGGTCGGCCAGCAGGGACGCCTTCTCCTCGAGCTCGGCGTTGGAGCTCTGCAGTTCCTCCTGTCGCGCCTGCAACTCCGCCGAGCGGGACTGCAGTTCGCTGGTCAGGCGCTGCGACTCCTCGAGCAGCTCGTCGGTGCGGGCGTTGGCGACGATCGTGTTGACGTTGACGCCGATGGTGTCCACCAGCTGCTGCAGGAAGTCCCGCTGGACGAGCGTGAACGGGGTGACGGCGGCCAGCTCGATGACGCCGAGGACCTGGTCCTCGAAGACGATGGGCAGCAGCAACAGCTCGGTCGGCTCGATCCGCCCGAGCCCGGAGGAGATGGTGACGTAGCCGGGCGGCAGCTGGTCGACGGCGATGGTACGGCGGCTGCGCGCGGCCTGGCCGACCAGCGAGCGACCGAACGCGATACGGACGGGCCGGCTGTCCTCCTCGGGCCGGCCGTAGGAGCCGACGAGCCGCAGCTCGGGCCCGGAGGCGCCGTCCTCGGCGAGGTAGAAGGCGCCGTACTGGGCGGACACCTGCGGCACCAGCTCGTCCATGATGAGTTCGGCGACGACGGGCAGGTCGCGGTGGCCCTGCATCAGGCCGGAGATCCGGGCGAGGTTGGTCTTGAGCCAGTCCTGCTCCTGGTTGGCCTGCGTGGTCTCGCGCAGGGACTCCACCATGGAGTTGATGTTGTCCTTGAGGTCGGCGACCTCGCCGGAGGCGTCGACGGTGATGGAGCGGGTCAGATCGCCCTCGGCGACGGCGCTGGCGACGTCGGCGATGGCGCGGACCTGCCGGGTGAGGTTGCCGGCGAGTTCGTTGACGTTCTCGGTGAGCCGCTTCCAGGTGCCGGAGACGCCCTCGACCTCGGCCTGTCCGCCGAGCCGGCCCTCGGTGCCCACCTCGCGGGCCACGCGGGTGACCTCGTCGGCGAAGGCGGAGAGCTGGTCGACCATCGTGTTGATGGTCGTCTTCAGTTCGAGGATCTCCCCGCGGGCGTCGACGTCGATCTTCTTGGACAGGTCGCCCTTGGCCACGGCCGTCGTCACCAGGGCGATGTTGCGCACCTGCCCGGTGAGGTTGTTGGCCATCGAGTTGACGTTGTCGGTGAGGTCCTTCCACGTGCCGGCCACGTTGGGCACGTGCGCCTGGCCACCGAGCCGGCCCTCCGTGCCCACCTCACGGGCCACGCGGGTCACCTCGTCCGCGAACGCCGACAGGGTGTCGACCATGGTGTTGATCACATCGGCGAGCGCGGCGACCTCGCCCTTGGCCTCGACGGTGATCTTCTGGGAGAGGTCGCCCTTGGCCACGGCGGTGGCGACCTGCGCGATGGAGCGGACCTGACCGGTGAGGTTGGAGGCCATCACGTTGACGTTGTCGGTGAGGTCCTTCCAGGTGCCGGCGACCCCGCGGACCTGTGCCTGTCCGCCGAGCCGGCCCTCGGTACCCACCTCGCGGGCCACCCGGGTCACCTCGTCCGCGAACGCGGACAGCTGGTCCACCATCGTGTTGATGGTGTTCTTCAGCTCCAGGATCTCGCCCCGCGCGTCCACCGTGATCTTCTGCGACAGGTCACCCTGCGCCACCGCGGTGGCCACCTGGGCGACGTTGCGCACCTGCGCCGTCAGGTTCCCGGCCATGAAGTTGACCGAGTCCGTCAGGTCCCGCCAGGTCCCCTTGACGCCCTTGACGTCCGCCTGTCCGCCGAGCCGGCCCTCGGTGCCCACCTCGCGGGCCACCCGGGTCACCTCGTCCGCGAACGCCGACAGCTGTCCGACCATCGTGTTGATGGTGCTCTTCAGCTCCAGGATCTCGCCCCGCGCGTCCACCGTGATCTTCTGCGACAGATCACCCTGCGCCACCGCGGTCGTCACCTGGGCGACGTTGCGCACCTGCGCCGTCAGGTTCCCGGCCATGAAGTTGACCGAGTCCGTCAGGTCCCGCCAGACACCGGCGACGCCGGGCACCTGCGCCTGGCCCCCGAGGCGGCCCTCGGTGCCCACCTCGCGCGCCACCCGGGTCACCTCGTCCGCGAACGCGGAGAGCTGATCCACCATCGTGTTGACGGTTTCCTTCAGCTGGAGGATCTCGCCGCGGGCGGGCACGTCGATCTTCTGGGACAGGTCGCCCTTGGCCACGGCGGTGGCGACCTGCGCGATGTCGCGGACCTGGGTGGTGAGGTTGCCCGCCATCGCGTTGACCGAGTCGGTCAGGTCGGCCCAGGTGCCGGAGACGCCGGGCACCTGCGCCTGACCGCCGAGGGTGCCCTCCGTGCCCACCTCGCGGGCCACGCGGGTGACCTCCGACGTGAACACGGACAACTGGTCGACCATGCCGTTGAAGACCGTGGCGATGTCGCCCATGAGCCCGGTGGAGTCGTCCGGCAGCCGGGTGCCGAAGTCTCCGTCGCGCACCGCGGTCAGGCCCGCGAGCAGTCTTCTCAGTTCGTGGTCACCCGGAACGGCCTCGATCGTCCCGGTCGCCTTGCCGGCCATGCGCACCCTCGATCCACTCCCCAGGAGCCCCCGCCGCGAGGACTCGGAACCGCGGCCGGGAGCAGACTGCGCCCGACCGTTGGTGTGTGCATTTCCGCAGTTCACGGATTTGCATGATGAGAAAATACGCCGCAGGTTAACCCACCCTCGCGGCCTGGGACAAAGCAATCGGCCAACCCTCCGCGCCCGCGGGATTTCAACGCCCGGGGCGGGTGTGAGGTCGCGTCGGCGGGGTAGGCGCCTGGGTTTGGCGGACGGTTACCGGGGAGTCGGGAGGCACCGCGGTGCGCTCCGCCGGTGGGCCCCCGGGCCCGGCCGGGCGGGTGCGGTGCGGTGCCGGTGCGCGATCGCCGTTTCGGGCGCGCGGAGCGGGGGCACCCGTGCCAGGCTCGGAACAGGGCACACGGAGTGAGGGATCCGACACCGGCGGAGGGCGAACGCCCGGTGCCTCGGCGAAGCGGCGGAAACCACGCCCGTGCCGAGGGCGTCCGGCCGACGTCTCCTCATTCCTCATTCCTCCGGACATCCGGAGGGGCCGGTGCCCGGGGCGGCCGAGCGGCCGGGAACGAGGAGGGACGGCATGGGCGACGCCGAGGACGGACGGGGCAACGCGCTGTACGGCCCCCAGCCGGACGTGGCCGGGGCGTCGGGCTACCCGGACGCCCCGCCCCGGGTGGGCTTCTTCACCGACACCTCCGTGTGCATCGGCTGCAAGGCCTGCGAGGTGGCCTGCAAGGAGTGGAACGCGGTCCCGGAGGACGGCCTCGAACTGACCGGTATGTCCTACGACAACACGCGCGGTCTCGGCGCCGACACCTGGCGGCACGTGGCCTTCGTGGAGCAGCGCAAGCCATTGGGCGGGCAGGAGCCCGGTGTCGCGCACGACGACGTGGACATCTTCGCCGCCGCCTCCCGGCTCGGCACCGATGCCGCCTCCCCCGGCTCCCCGGCGGCCTCCGCCTCTCCCGCTCCCGCGGTGGAGGCGCCCGCCGGGCAGATCTCCCCCGTCTCCCCCGACGGCCGCACCGAACTGCGCTGGCTGATGTCCTCCGACGTGTGCAAGCACTGCACGCACGCCGCCTGCCTGGACGTGTGTCCCACCGGGGCGCTGTTCCGCACCGAGTTCGGCACGGTCGTCGTCCAGGAGGACATCTGCAACGGCTGCGGCTACTGCGTGCCCGCCTGCCCGTACGGCGTCATCGACCAGCGCAAGGACGACGGCCGGGTGTGGAAGTGCACCCTGTGCTACGACCGGCTCGGCGTCGGTCTGGAGCCGGCCTGCGCCAAGTCGTGCCCGACGGAGTCCATCCAGTTCGGCCCGCTGGAGGAGCTGCGGGAGCGGGCGCGGGCGCGGGTGACGCAGCTGCACGCCGCCGGGGTGACCGACGCCCGCCTGTACGGCGAGAGCCCCGACGACGGGGTCGGCGGCGCCGGCGCGTTCTTCCTGCTGCTGGACGAGCCGGAGGTCTACGGCCTGCCCCCGGACCCGGTGGTCACCACGCGGGACCTGCCCGGCATGTGGCGGCACGCGGCCGTGGCCGCCGCTTCCCTGGTGGCCCTGGCGGTCGGGAGCTTCGTGAGGAGGCCGCGATGACACCGGACGGTTCCGGAGGGTTCTGGAGGAGTCCGCGACGGCTCCGGACGGTGGCGCGAGGAGACCGCGACGGCTCCCGCCCGTTCCGCGAGGGGACCGCGGCCCCCGGGTCGGACGTCGCCCGGGACGGCGTGGGGGGCGCGCGGCCCGGCCGGGAGGCGGTGACCGGTGCCCCCGGCAAGCGTCGCGGGGGCCGGGGCCGCAGGGGCGAGCGGTCCATGGTGCCGGACGCCGAGTTCTCGTCGTACTACGGCGCACCCGTGCTCAAGAAGCCGACGTGGAAGCCGCTGGACATCGCCGGGTACCTGTACCTCGGCGGGCTGGCCGGGGCGTCCTCGCTGCTGGCGGCCGGGGGTCAGCTGACCGGGCGGCCGGGGCTCGCGGTGCCGGCGAAACTGGGGGCGGCCGGGGCCATCTCGCTGTCCCTGGCGGCGCTCGTCCACGACCTGGGCCGGCCCTCCCGGTTCCTGAACATGCTCCGGGTGTTCAAGCCGACGTCCCCGATGAGCGTCGGCTCGTGGCTGGTGGCGGGGTACGCGCCGCTGGCGCTGACCGCCGCGGCCACCGAGGTGGCGGGGCGGTACCGGCCGCTGGGCTCGGCCGCCACACTGGCCTCCGCCGTCCTCGGCCCGGCCGTGGCGACGTACACCGCGGTGCTGCTGGCGGACACGGCGGTGCCGTCCTGGCACGAGGGCTACCGCGAACTGCCGTTCGTCTTCGCGGGCTCGGCCGCCACCGCGGCGTCGGGCCTGGCCCTGGCCGCGGCCCCGCCCGCTCAGGCGGGGCCCGCCCGCCGGCTGGCGGTCCTCGGGGCCGCCCTGGAGCTGGGTGCCGTCCGGACGATGAAGCGGCGGATGGGCCTGGCCGCCGAGCCCCTGGAGCAGGGCGGCCCGGGTCTGCTGATGCGCGCCGCGGAACTGCTGACCACGGGCGGCGCGGTGCTCTCCGTGGCCGGCGGGCGGGACCGGCGCCTCGCCGTGGCCGCGGGCTGCGCGCTGCTCGCGGGCTCGGCGGCCCTGCGCTTCGGCGTCTTCCACGCCGGCGTCGCCTCGGCCGAAGACCCCGCGTACACCGTCACACCCCAGCGAGAGCGCCTGACGGCGCGGGGCGGCCAGGTCACGCGCCCACCGGGCGACAGCCGGAGCACCTGACGACGACGCGGGGCGGCCAGGTCACGCGCCCCGTGCCGCGAGCGTCGCGGCACGGGGCGTGGCACACGTCCGGTTCACGCGGCCGTCGTGGTCAGGGGTTGACGTGGATCCGGTACGCCAGCGCGGTGACCCGGAGGTCGCCGTGGTCGACCCACTCCGGGAACTTGAGCGTCTTGTGGCTGGTCGCCGCGGGCGGCGTGACCTGGAGGTAGGCGGCGTGGACGGCGCCGGAGGTTCCGGTGTTGGCGTGCGTCCACGCTATGACCGCCTCCGCGCTCTGGCCCTTGCGGAGCGTCAGGGTGGTCTTGGCGGGGCTCTTCGCGTACCAGGTGTCGCCCCAGTGGGTGGTCGAGGGCAGCGTCCGGTGGGCGGAGTTCTCCAGCCCGAGGCCCGGGTAGCCCCGCAGCAGGCAGGTGTGGGAGCCGGTGTTCTTGAGCCGCACCACCACGCCCTGGTGGTTCATGCCGCCGCCCAGTGTCCGGCCGAACGAGGCGGTGAGCCCCGCCACGGAGCAGGTGGGCGTCGCGGACGCGGCGCCGGCGGCCTGTGCCACCCCGGCACCGGCGGTCCCGAGTCCGGCCACGGTGGTCACGGCGAGCGCCGCCCGCGCGAGGCGCCGGCGGCGGTCGGACCGCCGGACGGCGGCGGCCCCGGTCGTGTGGGTCTGGTCCTGATGGGTCATGGTGAGCGTTCTTCCCTTCGGTCTGGACTCCATGGCTCGCCTTGCACATCGGGTGAGATGCGGGACGTGCCGGAAAAGTTCGCGGCGGAACGGGAAAGGCCCGCCCCACCGTGGCTGTTTGGCCACACCCGGCGGGGGTACTCCCGTCCGCGGCAGGAGATGCCGAGATCCCGCGGGTGCGGGAAAATCGGGGAGGCGAGCGGAAGGAGGAGTCGTGGGCGTGCGCACATGGATCGACTCCTGGCCGGTGTACCGCCAGCTCACCGGCACGGATCCGCTCGGCCGGGGCGCCGCCGCCAAGAGCGGGCGCAGCGCGCGGCTGACGCCCCGGGTGGCCACGGCGGACCGGGTGGTGAAATCCGTCTGCCCGTACTGCGCGGTCGGCTGCGGCCAGAACGTGTACGTCCAGGACGGCCGGGTCACGCAGATCGAGGGCGATCCGGACTCCCCCGTCTCGCGCGGGCGGCTGTGCCCCAAGGGCGCGGCCAGCCTCCAGCTGACCACCGGCGACGCCCGCGAGCAGCAGGTCCTCTACCGGCGTCCGCACGGCACCGAGTGGGAGCGGCTGGACCTGGACACGGCGATGGACATGATCGCCGACCGGGTGATCGAGGCCCGCCGGGCCGGCTGGCAGTGGGAGGTCGACCAGGCCCGCACCCGGCGCACCCTGGGCATCGCGAGCCTCGGCGGGGCGACGCTCGACAACGAAGAGAACTACCTGCTCAAGAAGCTCTTCACCGCGCTGGGAGCGATCCAGATCGAGAACCAGGCGCGTGTTTGACACTCCTCCACCGTTCCCGGTCTGGGAACCTCGTTCGGCCGCGGCGGCGCGACCACCTTCCAGCAGGACCTGCAGAACGCGGACTGCATCCTCATCGAGGGCTCGAACATGGCCGAGTGCCATCCGGTCGGGTTCCAGTGGGTGATGGAGGCCAAGGCCCGCGGTGCGAAGGTGATCCACGTCGATCCGCGGTTCACCCGCACCAGCGCGCTCGCCGACGTGCACGTGCCGCTGCGCGCGGGCACGGACATCGCCTTCCTCAACGGGATCGTCAACTACGTGCTCCAGCAGGAGAAGTACTTCCGTGAGTACGTCGTGGCCTACACCAACGCGCCGGTGATCCTGCGTGAGGACTTCCGGGACACCGAGGACCTCGCCGGTGTCTTCTCCGGCCTCGACCCCGACAGCCGCAGCTACGACAACACCAGCTGGCAGTACGAGGGCACCGAGATCCAGGCCGCCTCGGGCGAGCGCGACGAGGAGTACGGGGCGCGCACCGGCGGCGCCGGTTCCCTGACCGAGGCCGCGCGGGGCGAGGCCCATGGTTCCGGCGGCCCGGTGATCGGCGAGGGCGAGCCGGAGCGGGACGAGACGCTCACGCACCCGCGCTGCGTGTTCCAGGTGCTCAGGCGGCACTACGCCCGTTACACACCGGAGCTGGTCGAGCAGGTCTGCGGGGTGCCGCGGGATCTGTTCCGGCAGGTGTGCGAGCTGGTCACGGAGAACTCCGGACGCGACCGGACGACGGCCTTCGCCTACGCGGTCGGCTGGACGCAGCACACGGTGGGCGTGCAGAACATCCGGGCGGCCTCGGTCCTGCAGACCCTGCTCGGCAACATCGGCCGGCCGGGCGGCGGCATCCTCGCCCTGCGCGGGCACGCCTCCATCCAGGGCTCCACGGACATCCCGACCCTGTTCAACCTGCTGCCCGGCTACATCCCGATGCCGCACGCCCACCAGAACGAGGACCTGGACGCCTACGTCCGGGCCGAGGCGGCGCACAAGGGCTACTGGGGCAACATGCGCGCGTACCTGGTGAGCCTGCTCAAGGCGTACTGGGGTGACGCGGCGACGGCCGACAACGACTTCTGCTTCGACTACCTGCCCCGGCTGACCGGCTCCCACTCGACGTACGAGACGACGATGGCCCAGCTGGAAGGTGTCTGCAAGGGCTACTTCCTGGTCGGCGAGAACCCGGCGGTGGGCAACGCGAACGCCAAGCTGATGCGGCTCGGCATGGCCAACCTCGACTGGCTGGTCGTCCGCGACTTCTCGCTCATCGAGTCGGCGACCTGGTGGAAGGACGGCCCCGAGACCGAGACGGGCGAGCTGCGCACCGAGGACATCCGCACCGAGGTGTTCTTCCTGCCGGCCGCCGCGCACACCGAGAAGGACGGCAGTTTCACCAACACCCAGCGCATGCTCCAGTGGCACCACCAGGCGGTCGAGCCGCCCGGCGAGGCACGCAGCGACCTGTGGTTCGCCTACCACCTGGGGCGGATCATCCGGGACAGGCTGGCCGGGTCGCGGGACGAGATGGACCGGCCGGTGCTCGACCTGGCCTGGGACTACCCGACGAAGGGCAGGATCGCCGAACCCGACGCGGAGGCGGTGCTCGCCGAGATCAACGGCCGGGACGCCGGGGGCGCTCCGCTCTCCTCCTACGAGCAGCTGAGGCCCGACGGCTCGACGGCCTGCGGCTGCTGGATCTACTGCGGTGTCTATGCCGACGGGGTCAACCAGGCGGCCCGCCGCAAGCCCGGCCGGGAGCAGGACTGGGTGGCGGCAGAGTGGGCGTGGGCCTGGCCGGCCAACCGCCGGATCCTGTACAACCGCGCCTCCGCCGACCCCGAGGGCAGGCCGTGGAGTGAGCGCAAGGCGCTGGTGTGGTGGGACGCGGAGAAGGGGGAGTGGACGGGGCACGACGTCCCGGACTTCAAGAAGGACAAGACGCCGGACCACGAGCCGCCCGACGACGCCACCGGGCCCGAGGCCCTGTCCGGTACGGACCCGTTCATCATGCAGGCCGACGGCAAGGCCTGGCTGTACGTGCCGTCCGGGCTCACCGACGGTCCGCTGCCGGCCCACTACGAGCCGCAGGACTCCCCGTTCCGGAACCTCGTCCACGAGCAGCAGCGCAACCCCGTACGGCAGTTGCTGCGACCGCACCCCGACAACCGCTACCAGCCGAGCGGTGACGAGCCGGGCTCCCAGGTGTTCCCGTTCGTCGCCACCACCTACCGGCTCACCGAGCACCACACGGCGGGCGGTATGTCCCGCTGGCAGCCGTATCTGGCGGAACTGCAACCGGAGTTCTTCTGCGAGGTGTCGCCGGAACTGGCCGCCGAGCGGGGGCTGGCGCACACGGGGTGGGCGACGATCGTCAGCGCGCGCGGTGTGATCGAGGCGCGGGTGCTGGTCACCGACCGGATGATCCCGCTGACCGTGCAAGGGCGCCGGCTGCACCAGGTGGGGCTGCCGTACCACTGGGGCCCGAACGGTTACAGCACCGGGGACGCCGCCAACGAGCTGCTGCATCTGTCCCTCGACCCGAACACGCACATCCAGGAGACGAAGGCGTTCGCGGTCGACATCCGCCCGGGACGACGCCCACGGGGCCCGGCGAGCGTGGCGCTGGTGCGGGCGTACCGGATCCGGGCGGGCATCGACGAGCACACCGGGACGCAGCCGTGAGCGGGACTACCTGAGTACGACGGAGTGCGGCCCGCGCGGCACCAGCTCTCCCACCACCGGCGCTCCGGGCACCTCCCCGGCGACGAGCAGCCCGCCGGAGGTCTGCGCGTCGGCGAGGAGCAGCCGGGTGTCCTCGTCGGTGTCCCCGAAGTCAGTGAACGGCGTGACCCACTCCAGGTTGCGCCGGGTGCCTCCGCTGACGTACCCGTCGCGTACGGCCTCCCGGGCGCCCTCCAGGTAGGGGACGGCGGCGGTGTCGACCACGGCGGTCACACCGGAGGCCCGGGCCAGCTTGTGCAGATGGCCGAGGAAACCGAATCCGGTGACGTCGGTGGCGCACTCGGCCCCGGCGTCCAGCGCGGCCAGGGACGCCTCCCGGTTGAGGGCGGCCATGGTGGCTACGGCGTGCTCGAACCGCTCGCCGGTGGCCTTGTGGCGGTTGTTCAGGACGCCGAGGCCCAGCGGTTTCGTCAGGGACAGCGGCAGCCCCGGCCGGCCGGCGTCGTTGCGCAGCAGCCGCTCGGGGTCGGCGATGCCGGTGACGGCCATGCCGTACTTGGGCTCGGGGTCGTCGATGCTGTGTCCCCCGCCGACGTGGCAGCCCGCCTGTGTGGCGACGTCGAGTCCGCCGCGCAGCACCTCGCGGGCGAGGTCGAACGGGAGCCGGTCGCGCGGCCAGGCGAGCAGGTTGACGGCGAGCACGGGCCGGCCGCCCATCGCGTACACGTCCGACAGGGCGTTGGCAGCGGCGATCCGGCCCCAGTCGTAGGGGTCGTCGACGACCGGGGTGAAGAAGTCCGCCGTGCACACCAGGGCGGTTCCCCGGTGGGTGACCACGGCCGCGTCGTCGCCGGTGGCGAGGCCGACGAGCAGCGGGGTGTCACCGCCGGCGAGCGGCGGCACGGTCAGTCCGGCGACCACGTCCTCCAGTTCGCCGGGCGGGATCTTGCAGGCGCAGCCGCCGCCGTGGGCGAACTGGGTGAGCCGTACGGAGGTCTGTCGGGCCGGTGTCGATGTCATGGCGGCGGTCTCCCGGGGCACTAGTCTGGCGAGCGGTGGAGGCGTGTGGGTGCCTGGTGGCCCTCCCGGTCTTCAAAACCGAGGTGCCCGAGGATCTCGGGCAGGCGGGTTCGATTCCCGTCCGCCTCCGTTCCCCTCCGCCGTACGGCAGCGGCGGCGCTGGTCGTCGACGCGCTCCGTGTGTCCCCGGGCGTCCAGGAACTCCAGCAGCGGTACGGCCACCCGGCGGGTGGTGTCCAGCGCGTGCCGGGCCTCGCTGAGCGTGAACGGCTGGGGCAGTGTGCGCAGGACGGCGGCGGCGTCGGCGTCCGCGCCGGGCAGCAGCACGATCCCGTCGGCGATCCGCAGCAGGGCCCCGGCGGCAGCCGCGGCGGCCAGCGCCCTGCGGTCCAGCCCCAGTTCGGTGAGGCGCCCGGCCTCGGGGGCCCGGAACGGGGTGCGGGCGAGGTCCCGGCGCAGGGCGTCCACGGCCGCGCCGACGGGTGCGGGCAGGGCGGGCCGGAGTGCGTCAGCCGGGTACAGGCGCCCCTGGCGGGCGCGGAGCCGGGGCTGTGCCGCCGCCAGCGCGTCGACCAGGGCGCGGTCGGGCAGCCCGAGCAGCCGGCGGGCCGCCTCCGTGGGCAGGCCGGGCTCCAGCGGGTGGGCGCGGGCGTGTTCGTCGACCCGGTCGGCCAGCCGGTCCTGGAGGTCGCTCCAGTGCGCGGCGTCGGCCAGCCAGTCCCCCGCGACGGGGTCCCCGGGCGCCGGGATCCCCATCGCCCGCAGGTCGGCGCACCGGACGAGTCTGCGACGGCGCAGTTCGGCGAGGCCGTCGGGACGGCCGTCCATGGCGTCCAGCTCGGCCGCGCGGGCCCGCCCGGCGCCTCTGCGGGCCAGCCGGGGCGGCCGTACGTCCAGGACGGTGACCCCGCAGGGGGTGCGGCTGCCGCCGGGCTCCCGGAGCACGGCGCGGTCGCCGGTCCGCAGCGGCAGTCCCCGGCTCAGGGTCAGCCGGGCGGTGTCCTCGCCGAGCGGGCGGACGGTCACCGGCACGGCGGCCGTCCCGATGTGCAGGGTGACGCACCGGGGCAGGTCGGCCGCCGGCTCTCCGGTGATCCGTACGTCGGCCACCTCCGTGCGCAGCCAGCGGTCCGGGGTCAGCAGCACCTGCCCGCGGCGCAGGGTGTCGGCTCCGGGTCCGTGCACGTTGACGGCGACGCGGGCGACCGCGCCGACGGCCGTCCGCTCCTCGTGCAGGCTCTGCAGGCCGCGCACCCGCAGCACGGCCGACCCGTCCGCGGTGACCAACCGGTCGCCGACGCGCAGGGTGCCGGCGCCGAGGGTGCCGGTCACCACGGTGCCGTGGCCGTGGACGGTGAAGGCCCGGTCGAGCCACAGGCGTATGTCGGCCCCGGTGTCGGGGTCGGGCAGTTCGCCCGCCAGGCCGGCGAGTGCGGCACGGAGTTCGTCCAGTCCCGCGCCGGTGACCGCGCTGACGGCGACCGACGCGACCGTGCCGAGGGAGGTGGCGGCCAGGCGCTCGAGGGCGTCGGCGCGTACCGGTTCGGGGTCGGCGAGGTCGCTGCGGGTCACCGCGAGGACGGCGTGGCGGACGCCGAGCGCGTCGAGGATGGCGAGGTGTTCCTGTGACTGGGGCTGCCAGCCCTGGTCGGCGGCGACCACGAACAGTACGGCGGGGACGGGTCCGACACCGGCGAGCATGGTGGCGACGAACCGCTCGTGCCCGGGTACGTCCACGAAGGCGAGCCGGTCTCCGGCGAGGCTGGTCCACACGAAGCCCAGGTCGAGGGTGAGACCCCGGCGGCGCTCCTCCTCGTGCCGGTCGGGCTCCATGCCGGTGAGGGCGCGCACCAGGGCGGACTTGCCGTGGTCGACATGGCCGGCGGTGGCGAGGACGCGCATCACGCCCGCCGTTCCGCGGGACGCCGGTCCGCCGTCGTCCTCCCCGCGGACCGCTCGCCCCCGCCCCGCGGGGCCTGCTCGTCCCCGGGCGGCCGGTCGCGGCCGCCCGCCGACACCGCGCGGACCGCCTCCGCCAGCCGGTCGTCGTCCTCCGGCGGTACGGCTCTCAGGTCCAGCAGGCAGCGTCCGGCCTCCAGACGGCCGACGACCGGGGTGCGGCCGGTGCGCAGGGCGGCGGCGTACGGCTCCGGCAGGGACAGGGCCGCGCTGGGCAGGGTGACCCCGGGCGCTCCCCCGCCGCCGACCGTGGCGGCACTTCCGACGGCCCGTACGTCGATCCCGGCGGCGGCCAGCGCGACGGCGAGCCGGTCGGCGCGGGACCGGAGCCGGTCCGGGTCCTCGGTGAGGGCGACGGCGGTCGGGGTGGGCGGCCCGGTGAGGGTGGCCTCCAGCGCGGCGAGGGTCAGCTTGTCGACGCGCAGGGCGCGGGCCAGCGGGTGCCTGGCCAGGGCGCGCACCAGCGCCTCCTGGCCGAGCAGGAGCCCGCACTGGGGCCCGCCGAGCAGTTTGTCGCCGCTGGCGGTGACGAGCGCGGCACCGGCGCGCAGCTGGCTGTCGGCGTCGGGTTCCTCGGGCAGGGCCGGATGCGGGGCGAGCAGCCCGGAGCCGATGTCGACGACGACCGGGACGCCGAGGCCGGTGAGGTCCGCGGTCTCGGCGGACCGGGTGAAACCGGTGATCCGGAAGTTGGAGGGGTGGACCTTGAGCACGAATCCGGTGTCCGGCCCGATCACGGCCGCGTAGTCGGCGGCGGTCGTGCGGTTGGTCGTACCCACCTCGCGGAGCCGGGCGCCGGTCGAGACGAGCAGGTCGGGGAGGCGGAAGCCGTCGCCGATCTCCACCATCTCGCCCCGGCTGACGACGATCTCCTTGCCGGCCGCGAGCGCGGTGGCGGCCAGGACGAGGGCGGCGGCGCCGTTGTTCACGACGTGCGCGGCGCCGGCGGCCGGCACCCGCTCGTGCAGCGCGGCGAGCGTGGAGCGTCCCCTGTGCGCCCGTACGCCGGTCGTCAGATCCAGTTCGACGTCCGTGGGCCCGGCCGCCTCCCGGACCGCCTGCCGGGCGGCGGCGGACAGCGGGGCCCGGCCGAGGTTGGTGTGCAGCAGCACCCCGGTGGCGTTGATCACCGGGCGCAGTGCGCTCGCGGTGCCGGGCAGCAGGTCCAGGGCCGTCTGCGGGACCTGTTCCGGGGCGATGCCGCCCGCGCGGGCCTCCTCCTGCGCCTGCCGTACGGCGGCCTTGACCCGGTGCGCGCCGAGCCGGTCCACGGCGGCGGACAGTCTGGGGTCGCGCATCAGCGCGTCGGTGCGCGGGATGCGGCGGCGGGCGTCGGCCGCGTCCTGCCGCGGGGGCGGGTTCCCGGGCACGGCCGGGCGCCCCGCCGCCTCCCCGGCCGTCCGCCCTGGTACCGGCCGTTGCTCCATGACGCCCTGTCCCTCCCGTCCGACCTGCACCCCGTGCGGGTCCGCCCATCGTCTCCCAGTGCCCCTGGCGCGCCGTCCGACACGCCGGGACGCACGTTGGCCGCGGCCACCGCCCGGGTACCCGGCGCCGCATGAGCGATCAGGACCGCAACCGACAGGACGAGACCGCGCCCGCGGCCGGGCGGGCGGCGGGAAGCGAGCGTGCCGCCGACGAGCCGTTGGACCATCCGTACCCGGAGCTCCGGGCGGCGGCCCGCACCCGCCGCCACCCCGGTGAGGCGGCGGCCGTCGCGGACACCCCGCCGGGGATCCCCGGGCTCTACGGCACGACCCGTGGCGTCCGGCCGGGCACCGGCCCCTCACCGGCACGAGACCCCCGCACCGCACGGACCGGAACACCACCCGACGAACCGGACAAGGACGGCGAGGGGCCCGTGCCACGACCGCAGCGCTGACCCCGCCGGCCGGTACCCGTCGGTTCAGGGGGCACCGGTCGGCCACGAGCGGTCCTCGGCCTCGTCCTCGTCGTCGGCTGCCGTGTGCGGCCGGGGCGGTGGGGCCTCGCCGGCGGTGAGGTGTTCCAGCACCTCCACCAGTTCCTGACACGCCTTCTCCACCGAGCGCCGGGTGTTGCGCTGTTCGGTGATCAACGCGGACAGCAGCAGCGCGGTCAGGGCCATGGAGCCGTTGAACGCCTGCAGCTTCGCCATGACCGCGACGCGGGTCAGGTGCGCGAACGCACCGACACCGTCCGTGGCGGCGACGGTGGCCACCACGGAGGTGAACAGCGCGCACAGGACACTGCCGAGGAGCTGGAAGCGCAGGGCCGCCCAGACGATGAGCGGGTAGACGAGGAACAGCAGGCTGTGCGGGCTGTAGACGGCCAGCGGTACGAGAAGGCAGGCGACGACGGCCAGCGCGGTCGCCTCCTTCCACCGGCCCAGGGGCAGCGGGCGGCGCGCCCGGTGCAGCATGAGCAGCAGCGGGGTGACGATCAGGACGCCCATCGCGTCGCCCACCCACCAGGCGAGCCAGACGGGCCAGAAGCCCTCGGCGGCCAGGCTGCCCGAGAGGACGAGGCTGCCGACGCCGACGGTCGCGCTGATCGGTGTGGCGGCCAGCGCGGCCAGGAAGGTCAGGGCGAGGCCGTCGCGCAGCCGGGCGAGGTCGGTGCGGAAACCGGCCCGGCGCAGCAGGAGCGCCGCGCACAGGGGCGCGGCGGTGTTGCCGAAGAGGATGCAGAGCACCCAGACGTCGGGCGTGGTGAGGGACAGGATGGAGAAGAAGGCGCCCAGCACGATGCCGGGCCAGCAGCGCAGTCCGCAGGTCAGCAGGGCGGCCAGGGCGACGCCGCTCGCCGGCCAGAGCGGGGTGACCACCGCTCCTTCGACGGTCAGCTCCCGGATGAGACCGAGCCGGGCCGCCGCGTAGTAGCAGGCGGCGACGGCCAGCACCCGGATGGCGTAACCACCCGGCCGGCGCAGCTCCTCGATACCCAGCACAGAAGCCATCTCACACCGGTGGCCGCGGGTCGGCGAGGCGAGCGGCGCTCCCGTCCGGGCTGAACCGCCGGCGTTCAGGGCGGGGTGCACGGTGCGTCGAGGCCCACGACGAGGACGGCGGCGTCGTCGTCGTGTCCGACGCTCTCCGCGCCCTTGATCACGGCCGCCGCGAGCGAGTGGATCGCCAGCCCGGCGACGGCGGCGATGCCCGCGAGCCGCACCACCTGGTCGAGGCCGTCCTCGATGTGCAGCGAGGGTCCCTCCACCACGCCGTCGGTGAGCAGGACGAAGACCCCACCGGTGGTGAGCCGGTGCCGGGTCACCGGGAACTCGATGCCCCGCTCGATGCCGAGCGGTGGTCCTCCCTCGTCGTCGACGACGCCCGACTTTCCGTCCGCCGTGGCCCACACGCACGGGATGTGACCGGCCCGGGCGCTCTCCAGCACTCCGGTGGCCGGGTCGAGACGCATGAAGGTGCAGGTGGCGAACAGCTCGCTGCCGAGTGAGAGCAGCAGGTCGTTGGTGCGGGCCAGGAGCTCGCCCGGCTCGCCGGTGACCGAGGCGAGGGCCCGCAGTCCGGCCCGGACCTGGCCCATGAAGGCGGCGGCCTCGATGTTGTGCCCCTGCACGTCACCGATGGCCAGCCCGATCCGGCCGTCCGGGAGGGCGAAGGCGTCGTACCAGTCGCCGCCCACGTTGAGGCCGAGGTTGGCGGGTGTGTACCGCACCGCCAGATGGAGGCCGGGTGCGGTGGGCAGGTCCCGCGGGAGCATGCCCCGCTGCAGGGCGATGGCCAGCTCTACCTGGGTGCGCTGCAGCTCGGCCCGCCGGCGCGCCTGGGCGGTGAGCGAACCCAGGCGGGTCAGCAGCTCGTCGCCTTCGTCCGTGGAGCGCTTGCGGGGCATCGGTCACTTCCGGCAGGGCGGTGGCTTTCGGAGGGCCGACCGTCTGGGTGTTCGGCAAATGCCTAGATTTTACCTATATGAGGTGACCGTGCCCCACGGTCAGCGGATCAGCGGATCTCCGAGTCGATGCCGGTGATCACCGCGGGTCCGAGCGGTGCGCTCCGCTCGTCCAGTCCCGCGTCCCGCAGCGCGGAGTCCGCGAGCCGGCGCGCCTCCTCCTCCGCGTGCGGACCGGTGTCCGCTTCGACGGACAGGCGGAGGGTGAAGGTGTTGTCCTCGTTGACGCTGAGCACGTCCAGGTCCTCGGCGTTGCCCATCCGGGTGCCGTGCGGATCGGCGGGGCGCAGCGCCCGGGCCAGCCGGCTCCGGGTGTCGGCCTCGACCCCGGCGGTGAACGTGCCGGGGACGCTGATCACATAGGTCGTCATGAGAGGTCCTTTCCTCGGGCGTTCCCTCGTCTACCCCGATTCCCGGGCTTCGCACGGCGGACGGCGGCGCGGGCGCGTCACCCCCGCCCGCGCCGCCGGTCACCCGGACGGTGGACGTGCCCCGTGTCGGCTCCCTGTCGGGGCAGGGCGGAGATGGGACATTACGGACGCGGATTCCGTCCGCCCCTGTCCCTGTGTCCGCTCACGAAGGAGACGCCCATGCGCCTGTGCCGTCCACTCGCCGCCGTTCTCGGCGGTCTCGCCCTCACCCTGACCACCGCCACGGGTTCCGCGCTCGCCGCCGACGGCACGTTCACGTGGATCGGGCCGAAGGGCAAGGCGTACGCCATCGACAGTCCGCCGGACGACAAGTGCTTCGACATGGCCCAGGAGGCGCGCGGCGCCCGCAACGGGACGAAGAAGCCGCTCGTCGTCTACACGCGGAAGAAGTGCAAGGGGACGGCGTCGCGCCTCGCCCCCGGCCGGTCGGCGCCCGAGAGTGCCCGTTTCGCCAGTGTCATCTTCAACCCGCGCTGACCGTCCGCCATGCTTCCGGGGGGCGTGAGCCCCCCTCAGATCCAGCCGTCGAGCGCGCCCATGAAACCGGCGAAGTCGTCCCGGTAGAGGCTGTGCCCGGCCCCTTCGACCGTGCGGACCTCGAAGCCGCGCCGCACCAACTCCTCGCCCAGGCCGGGCCGTACGAGTTCACCGGCGCCGGCCAGCACCACCAGCGAGGGCACCACCGGGCGCGCGGGTGTCCGGCTGACCGCGTAGATGCCGGGCAGGACCCGGGCCGTGGCGGGATCCCAGTCAGCGAGCGTGGCCAGCTCGATGTCCAGGTCGTCCTCGTCCCAGCGCGGATTCAGGCTGCTGATCATCGCGCGGTGCGCGGTCTTGAAGACGGTGAAGTACGCGGAGGCCTCGACCAGTTTCTCGCGCATGTCCCAAGCCGGGTCGCAGTAGACCGCCCGGGCGGGTGCCAGCCGTTCGACGGCACCGGCCAGTGCCAGTGCTCCGAGTGAGTGACCGATCGCCAGCTCCGGGCGTGCCGGGAGGGTTTCGACCAGGTCGCCCGCCCAGGTCTCGGGGGTGTACTCGCCCCGGCCGCTCGCGCCGTGCCCGCGCAGGTCCACGCCGATGACCCGGTACCCCTTGTCCGCCAGGACGGGAGCGACGCGGTGCCAGGTGCGGTGGTCGGACATGATCCCGTGCACGAGGACGGCGATCCGGTCGCCGGTTCCCCACTCGTGGGTGTGCAGTCTCATCGGCAGCCTCTCCCCCGTCGGAATCCGTCCGATCATGTCATCGCGGAAGGATCCGGTTCCACTTGAGGGGGTCGGCGGGTCCGGCCGCGCGTGATCCGGCGTGGCTCACAGCGGGGAGCGGGCCACCACCGCCACATAGGCGCCGTACAGCAGGGAGACCAGGGTGAGGACTCCGTAGACGACGACCGCCCGGGCCCGGCGCAGCCACCAGGTCCGGGCGAGTGCGCGCGCCATCGGGACGAGCAGCGGGAAGGCGGGCAGCAGGAACCGCGGTTTGGAGGAGAAGGAGCCGGAGCCGCCGACGACGAGCAGGATCAGTACGCCGGCGAAGACCACCAGGGGCAGCGGGGCGCGGTCCAGGCACAGCAGCGCGAACAGCAGGACGCCCGCGGCGACGATCATGAGCGCCACCGGGTAGACCACGCCCCCGCCGTGCACGAGCAGGGCCTTGAGGAAGCGCACCGAACCGGCGCCGAAGTCGAAGCGGGAGCCCCACGCGCTCTGCACCGTGAAGTAGCCGCCGAGGACGTCTCCCGTCCGGCTGCCCACCCACAGCACATAGCCGAGCCAGCCCAGCGGGGCCAGGAGCGCGCCGGTCCACAGCCGGGCCGGGGGCAGGCCGGGCTGCCGTAGCCCCTCGTATCCGGCGGCGACCACGACGGCGACCGCCACGGCGAATCCGCTGGGCCGGGACAGCCCCGCCAGCGCGGCCAGGATGCCGGCCCACAGCCAGCGCCCCCTGAGCACGCAGTACAGCGACCAGGCGGCGAGCGCGGCGAACAGCGACTCGGTGTAGGCGATGGTCAGTTCGACCGCCTGCGGCAGGGCGGCCCACAGGGCGACCAGCGCGGTGGCGACGCCCCGTCCGTACAGCCGGTGGCCGATCAGGTAGATGCCGTAGGCGGCCACGCCCGCGGCGGCCCAGGCGATGAGCAGGGCGGCCTTGCCCGGGGTCAGCGGCAGGACGGTGGTCAGTGCCCTGATGAGCGCCGGATAGAGGGGGAAGAACGCCCAGTCGGTCTGGACGGCACCGTGCGGGGTGACCCAGATGAGGTCGCCGTAGCCGTGCGTGGCGATGTGCAGGTACCAGCGCGAGTCCCAGGAGTGGGCCAGGTTCCGGACCAGCCCATGCCCTTCGAGTTGATTGGTGAGGATCACCGCGAGGATGCCGGCGAGCCGGACGGCCGCGAAGAGCGCCAGGGCCGGCAGGGCGTCGTGCGGTGCACCGGCCCGGGCCGGCCGTGGCGGCCGGGTCCGGTTCGGGCCTGCGGAGAAGACGGTGGACTCGGGCCGGGGGCCGGTGGAGGTACACACGGTCCTGACCTTGTGCACGTCCGTGGGGACGTGCAATTCACCGCCCGGGTGTCGCGCGTACTTCACCCTGATTCAGGAATCCGGGACGCAGCGACCGGCCGGAGGGGGCCTGCGAGCCCGGCAAAACGGTGTGGTTATCATATGAGCGCTGCCTAGCTCGAAAGATGGATCTGTGACTGTCAACGACGACTCGTTCACCAACTGGAAGACCCGCGAGGAGATCGCGGAGTCGATGATCCCGCTCATCGGGAAGCTGCACCGCGAGCGGGACGTGACCGTCCTGCTGCACAGCCGCTCCCTGGTGAACAAGTCGGTGGTCAGCATCCTGAAGACGCACCGCTTCGCCCGGCAGATCGCCGGCGCAGAGCTGTCGGTCACCGAGACCATGCCGTTCCTGAAGGCCCTGACCGCCCTCGACCTCGGGCCGTCCCAGATCGACCTCGGCATGCTGGCCACGATGCACAAGGCCGACGAGCGCGGCCTGAGCGTGGAGCAGTTCACGGCCGAGGCCGTCGCCGGTGCCACCGGCGCCGACAAGATCGAGCGCCGGGAGCCGCGCGACGTCGTGCTCTACGGCTTCGGCCGTATCGGCCGCCTCGTCGCCCGCCTGCTGATCGAGAAGGCCGGCTCCGGCAACGGCCTCAGGCTGCGCGCCATCGTCGTCCGCGGCGGGGGCGCACAGGACATCGTCAAGCGCGCCTCGCTGCTGCGCCGCGACTCCATCCACGGCCAGTTCCAGGGCACGATCACCGTGGACGAGGACAGCAGCACGATCGTCGCCAACGGCAACGAGATCAAGGTGATCTACGCCGACGACCCGTCGCACGTGGACTACACCGAGTACGGCATCCGCGACGCCATCCTGATCGACAACACCGGCAAGTGGCGCGATCGCGAGGGCCTGTCCACGCACCTGCGCCCCGGCATCGAGAAGGTCGTGCTGACCGCCCCGGGCAAGGGCGACGTCCCGAACATCGTGCACGGCGTCAACCACGACACCATCAAGCCGGACGAGCAGATCCTGTCCTGCGCCTCCTGCACCACCAACGCGATCGTCCCGCCGCTGAAGGCCATGGACGACGAGTACGGCGTGCTGCGCGGCCACGTGGAGACCGTCCACTCGTTCACCAACGACCAGAACCTGCTGGACAACTACCACAAGTCCGAGCGCCGGGGACGTTCCGCGCCGCTCAACATGGTCATCACCGAGACCGGTGCCGCCTCCGCCGTGGCGAAGGCGCTGCCCGACCTGAAGGCGAAGATCAGCGGCAGCTCGATCCGCGTCCCGGTGCCGGACGTCTCGATCGCCATCCTCAACCTGCAGCTGGCCCGCGAGACCACCCGCGAGGAGGTCCACGACTACCTGCGCGAGGTCTCGCTGACGTCGCCGCTGAAGCGCCAGATCGACTTCACCACCGCCCCCGACGCGGTCTCCAGCGACTTCATCGGCTCACGCCACGCCTCGATCGTGGACGCCGGCGCGCTGAAGGTCGACGGCGACAACGCGATCCTCTACCTCTGGTACGACAACGAGTTCGGCTACTCCTGCCAGGTCGTCCGGGTCGTCCAGCACGTGTCGGGCGTGGAGTACCCGACGTACCCCGCGACCGCGGTCTGATCCCGCACGGTCGAGTACGCGTACGGCCGCCGACCGGGGTCTTCCGGTCGGCGGCCGTCCCGCCGGGGCGGGCGTGCGGTCAGGCCGCGGACGGCCTGGCGCAGGCGCCCGCGGCGCACGCCGTGAGCCACTGGTCGAAGTCGGCGTCGTAGCGGGTGCCGATGCCGTCGTGGTAGACGGCGTATCCGCCGGTGTAGTCACCGGTGCGGAAGCGGGCGAGCATGCGCTGGACGTCGTCGGGATGCCGCTCGGTCATGTAGCGCACGGCGAGGTAGCCCCACGGGTAGACGCGGGTCGTGTCGCTGTTGTCGTAGGTGCTCTCGAACAGGATGCTCAGCCGGTAGGTGTGCTTCCCCGCCTCCTGGACCGCCTGGTCGTCGGCGAGACCGCGGTAGCTGTAGGAGACGTACTCGGCGAGACCCTCGATCCACCACACGTCCGGCACGGAGATCTGCTGCCCGAAGTCGCCCTTCATGTCGTCACGGGCGTCCAGGAAGTGCGTGTACTCGTGGTTGAGGTTCCAGATCCGGGCCGGGAAGCCGTCGTCGCGGTCCTTCTGGTACATGACCGACATCGGCTGGTTGGCCGGGTCCGCCGGGTCGCCGCCCAGTGTCATGCCGCCGTTGTCGGTGCTGATGCCGTACATCGCGCCGGCGTACGTCTGGTAGTCGGCGCGGCTCCCGAAGACCACCAGCCGGAGGGTGGCGGCGTACTGGCCGGGTATCACCCCGCCGGCCCGCACGACCGAGCGGAAGTAGGCGTCCTGGCGGAGCACACTGGCGCAGGCGGCGTCGAGGTCGGCGGCGGTCAGCGCCTGGGCGCGGACGGTGACGTTCGCGTCGCAGCGGTGCGTGACGGGCAGCACGGCCCTGTCGAGCTTCCCCGGCAGGTCGCAGACGTCGTAGTACGCGCAGTCGGCGCTGTCGTAGTAGGCGGCCTGCGTGGCCACCGCCACCCACAGCCCGGCCGTCGGGCCGGTGATCCGGGTCCCGTCCAGCAGTTCCTTCGTCAGCGGTTGTACGGTGTCCCGCAGTTCGGGGTGTTCGAGGTAACGGGCGAGGTTCATCCCGGCGTTGGAGTCCAGGAAGGCCAGATCCGTGCCGAGCTGGTCGGTGTTGGCCAGCGCGAAGTCGTGGAGGGTGTCGATGACGCGCGGGTCGTCCGCCACCGCCTGCACGTACGCCGGGTTCCAGTTGCCTCGCCACAGCGGCGTGTAGACGTCGTTGACGGCCCTGATCATGCTGTCCACGGAGTCGTACGAGCTGTCGTAGTCGTTCAGCAGCCGCCGGTACACGTACAGGTAGCGGCCCTGCTGGTCGGCGCTGTCGGTGAGGATCACGGTCTCGCCGAGAATGTCGCCGTTGGCCGCCGTGACGTCACGGGAGTGGGAGCGGGCGAAGAAGGTGTCCATGCCGCTCGTGACGGCGGTGGCGAGGCGGGCGGTGTACGGGCCCACGTCGCCGGGGTGGTTGAAGTGCACGTAGTAGCCGGCACGCAGGAACAGGACGAGCTGCAGCAGGCTGCCGGAGTTGTCTCCGCGGTACCGCCCGGCGGCGCCGGTGAACGCGTTGGCCACGGTCAGCATCTGGGCCTGACGGAAGACGCGGCCCGCGTCCGTGCCGGTGACCGCGAAGAGGGTGTTGACGCAGTCCGGGGTCGCGGCCTTGACGTAGGAGACGAGGGCGGATCCGGTACGGCTGCCGAAGTCGGCCGGGGTACAGGAGGCCGCCTTCACCGCGGGCCGGGCCGTACGTGCGAACATCGGCTCCCGCGGCGGGAGCTGGGCCGGGCTGAGCCGCTCCCCCTGGGTCGCCGGCAGCTCGGTGGCGGCGGCCGGCGCGGCGGCCGGCGACGGGGCGGGGAGCTGGGAACGGGGCGCGGTGGCCGTGCCGGCGTGCGGCTGCGGCGCCGCCAGCGCGGGCGTGGACAGCAGGCCGGCCAGCGTGACGCAGACGGCGGCGGCGCCGGCGATGCGGCCGGCCGTGCCTCTCGGCACGCGTCCGGGCAGCGCGAAGCGATAGCGCATCGGGATTCCTCCACGAAGTGGTGCGCCTCTGTGGGGTGTTGAGGCGTGTGAGGCACTGTCTCAGCGCACCGCCCGCCCAACAATGACGTGTGACATACCACATGGCACTGCCCGCTCATAACATCCGCCGCGGGGGCCGTTCAGCCCGCGCGGCGATCACGGGCAGCGAAATCCCCCTGGGGGGTGGGATGTTCGTCCCATTGGTATGAATCGTCGTGGACCGAAGATCCCTCTCTGACTCAGGTCACTAGGCCCCGGTGCCGCTCCACGTGCGCGAGGCCCAGGTGCGCAGGTGGGGGGCCTGGGCGACGAGATCGCGGTAGGCGTCCGCCGCGGACCGCATCACCGTCTCCACGACGTCGTCGGCGACGGCGTCCGGCCGCCAGGCCAGCACGTAGCGGCACCACAGCGGGGTGCCGACCAACGGCTTGACCACGACGTGCGGGATCGGCCGCAGCGTCGGCTGCACCAGGGACACCCCGAGACCGTCGGCGATCATGCTCTGCAACTGGGTCTGGTCGCCGAGCCATTCGTGCACGGTGACCGGCGTGAACCCGGCCGCCGCGCAGGCGTCGTAGAACACCCCCGGCCAGCCGGCACCGTCGTCCGGAGTCACGAACCAGGCGTCCTCGGCGAGGTCGGCGAGCTGCACCTGGGGGCTCGGCCGCAGCCGGTGCCGGGAGGGGAGGGCGACGAACGTGGGCTCGGTGACGATCCCCCGGTGCCGTACGGCTGTCGAGTGCCGTAGCTCCATGCCCGGGTAGTCGGCGGCGATGGCGGCGTCCACCGTGCCCTCCTCCAACAGCTCCACGATGCGCGAGGACGCGTAGACGCTGGTGACCGCGATCGTCAGCTCGGGCAGCCGGGCACGGACGCGGGAGACGGTGCCGGAGAGCATGGGCGAGTTGGTCGCGGCCACCCGCAGGGTGCGGCGGGGACGGCCGGAGGCCGGGCGGTGCCCGATCGCGGCGGCCCGCGCGAGGACGTCCCGGGCCTGTTCCACGACCTCGGCTCCGTACCGGGTCGGCCGCACCCCGCTCGGTCCGCGCTCGAAGAGCGGCTCGCCCAGGTGGCGTTCGATGCGCCGCAGCTGAGTGCTCACGGCCGGCTGCGAGTAGCCCAGCTGCGCGGCGGCCCGGCCGACACCGCCCTCGTCGGCGATCGCGCACAGCACCCGCAGATGCCGCAGCTCCAGCTCCATCGCTCCCCTCCCCGTTCGTCCCCGCGGCAGGCCCGGCGCGTCGGTCCCGCGCCCGTCGCCCCGCCGGGCCCGCACCACCCCGCGCCGGTCATGGCCACGACCGGCGGACCGAAGCGTTCCATGGCGTCCTCCACGGCACAAGTCGCAGGTCCGCCAGGGTGTGCGTGGTGACCCCGGCTGCGGGACGAGACCCCGTGCCGAGGTGCGCGGGGCGTCCACGCGAGGCAAATCCTTGCCTAAAGCCTTTAGGAAGTTCCATAATGGTTTATGGCAGAGGGGAGAGCGATTATGGTGCGTGCGGGACTGACCACCGACCGCCTGGTGCGCGCCGGTGCGGAACTGGCCGACGAGGTCGGCTTCGACCAGGTCACGGCCTCAGCGCTGGCCCGGCGGTTCGACGTCAAGGTCGCGAGCCTGTACTCGCACCTGCGCAACTCCGAGGACCTGAAGACGCGGATCGCGCTGCTCGCCCTGGAGGAGCTGGCCGACCGGGCCGCCGAGGCGCTGGCCGGCCGGTCCGGCAAGGACGCCCTCGGCGCTTTCGCGAACGTGTACCGGGACTACGCCCGCGCGCACCCCGGGCGCTACGCGGCGGCCCGCCACCCGCTGGCCCCCGAGACGGCCGCCGCCAGCGCGGGAGTCCGGATCGCCCAGCTGACCCGGGCGATCCTGCGCGGCTACGACCTGTCCGAGCCGGACCAGACCCACGCGGTCCGCCTCCTCGGCAGCGTCTTCCACGGCTATGTGAGCCTGGAGACGGCCGGCGGCTTCAGCCACAGCGCGCCCGACTCCCAGGAGTCGTGGACGCGCATCCTGGACGCCCTCGACTCCCTGCTGCGCAACTGGCCCGACCACCCCTGAGACCTGGAAACGCAGGCAGACACGATGCACACCATCCCCCTCACCACCGGCCTGGTACGCGGCGCCCTCGAGCTGGAGCGCACGGCGCACGGCCTGCTCCCCCACCGGCTGCCCGCCCGGGCCCGCGCCCAGTGCGCCGACCCGCAGCTGGCCCTGGTGGAGTCCCAGCCCTCCGGCGTACGGCTGGTCTTCCGCACCCGCGCCACCACCGTCGAACTGGACGCCCTGCCGACCAAGCGGGTCTACGCCGGCCTGCCGCCCCGCCCGGACGGCGTGTACGAGCTGCTCGTGGACGGACGCCCGGCCGGCAGTGCCTCCCTCACCGGCGGCAGCACCCTCACCATCGACCTGAGCACCGGTTCCGCCGAGCACCGGCCGGGCCCGGTCGGCACCGTGCGCTTCACCGGCCTGCCGGACGCCGTCAAGGACGTGGAGATCTGGCTGCCGCACAACGAGACCACCGAACTCGTCGCGCTGCGCGCCGACGCGCCCGTCGAGCCCGTGCCCGACCGGGGCCGCAGGGTGTGGCTGCACCACGGCAGTTCGGTCAGCCACGGCTCCGACGCGGCGACCCCGACCACCGTCTGGCCGGCGCTCGCCGCCTCCCTGGGCGGAGTGGAGCTGATCAACCTCGGGCTGGGCGGCAGCGCGCTGCTCGACCCGTTCACCGCCCGGGCGCTGCGCGACACGCCCGCCGACCTGATCAGCGTCAAACTCGGTATCAACCTGGTCAACACCGACCTGATGCGGCTGCGCGCCTTCGGCCCGGCCGTGCACGGCTTCCTCGACACCATCCGCGAGGGCCACCCCGACACCCCGCTGCTCGTCGTCTCGTCGGTGCTGTGCCCGATGCACGAGGACACGCCCGGCCCCACCGCCATGGACGTGAGCGCCCTGGGCGAAGGGCGCGTGAGCTACCGGGCCACCGGGGATCCGGCCGAGCGGGCGGCCGGCAAGCTCACCCTGGCGGTGATCCGGGAGGAGCTGGCCCGGATCGTGCGGGAGCGGTCGGCCGAGGACCCGGCTCTGCACTACCTCGACGGCCGGGAGCTGTACGGCGAGGCCGACTTCGCCGAGCTGCCGCTGCACGACGGTCTGCACCCTGACACCGCCGGCCACCGCCGGATCGGCGAACGGTTCGCGGCCCTGGCGTTCGCCTCGGGAGGCCCCTTCGCCGACCGCGCGGACCGCGCCGCCTGACCGGCGGACCGCCTGACCGACGGTCCGACGGGCCGCCGGCTCACTCCAGGTGGGCGAAGACGACCAGGTTGTCGGTGTAGTCGCGCACGTCGTGGTCGTAGTCCCCGGCGCAGGTGATGAGGCGGACCTCGGGGCGCGAGGCGTCCGCGTAGACCCGTTCGCTGGGGAAGTCGTCCTTGGCGAAGGTCTCGGCGTCGTCCACGACGAACTCCGCGGTGTGCCCGTCGGACCGCTCCACGGAGAACCGGTCGCCGGGCTCCAGCTCGTCGAGATTGGCGAAGACGGCCGGCGAGGTCACCGTGTCGACGTGCCCGGCGATGATCGCGGTGCCCGGCTCACCGGGCGAGACGCCGTCGGAGTACCAGCCGACGAGGTTGGTGTCGGCGGCGGGCGGCGGCTGCAACTGGCCCGAGGCACCGAGCGACAGGGTGGTGAAGGGGGCGTCCACGGCGATCTTGGGGATGCGCAGGCGGGTCGGTGCGGACCGGGACAGCGCCTCGCCGGTCTGCCGCGGGTCGGCCGACGCGGCGGCGCCGGCGCCCGAAGCCCGGGGCGTCCCCGGCGCGTCGTCCGGCTGCTGATGTCCGCCGAACATGCTGACGGCCAGGAAGACAGCCGCCACACCCCACAGCGTCAGCCGCCCGCCGTGGCCGGAGCCCGCGGGGGTCGAGGGGGAATCTGCTGCCATTGGAACCACCTCACTCGGTCACGGCAGCACAGGGATCGGAGCAGGGAGGAGCGGGGCAGGGAGGAGCGGGGCAGGGGAAGAGCGAGCGGGACCGGCGTCCCGGCGGGCGCAGGGGGCGCGGGCCGCCGGCGCGGCCGGCGCGCCGGCGGCGTCCGCAGCCCCTGCACGCGGTGGCCCGTCAGGACGCCGGCACTCCGGCCTTCTTGCGGCGCATCGCGTACGCGCCGGTGGCGCCTACGGCCAGCACGGCGAGACCGCCCGCGGTGACACCGGGCGTGGCGAGCGCACCGCCACCGGTGTGCATCCCGCCGCGCGGCTTCTCGCGGCCCTCCTCGTCATCGCCGCCCCACTCACTCTTGCCGCCCTTGTCCCCCTTGCCGCCGCCCTTCTCACTGCGGTCCTCGCCGCCACCGCCACCGCCACCGTCATCACCCTTGTCCCGGTAGCTCTCGGGGTCGAACCGGCTGTCGCCGCCGCCCGAACCCCAGTCGCCGCTGTTCACCGCGGCGAGCGCTCCGCCACCCGTGTGCATTCCGCCGCGCGGTCCGTCGTGTTCACCCCCGCCGTCACGCTTGTTGCCGTAGTCCTTGTCGGAGTCGCTGTCGGAGCCTTTGCCGCGGTCGGAGCCGCTGTCGGAGCCCTTGTCGCGGTCGGAGTCGCTGTCGTGCTCCTTGCTGTACGCGGAGTCGTCACGGCCGCCGTCATGCTCGGCCGGAACTGCGAACGCGGCGCCGGGCGTCGCGAAGGCGAGGGCCGCCGTGGCTGCCGCCGTCGCCAGGAGCGTGCGGGCAGAGCGCATAGTGATGTCCTTCCGCCGTGACCGGGCAGCGGATACCTCATCAGCTGGATGGACCCGGCCTCGACATGAACCACCGTCAGTGACGCCCCCGGCTCCCACCATCCGGGCCGCCCAGCCGTGTCACCACTCCACCCGTCTGCCACAGCGCGCCCGCTTCGCGGCCCCTCGTCCGGGTCAATCGCCGGCGCCGCCGCAGGCCTGCCCGACTGACCGAGCCGTATCTGAGGAGCGCCCCATGCCCGTGAACGCCCCCTGCGGACCGGCGGCCCGGCGGCTGGTCGCCGCGGGGGCCGGCGCTCTGCTCGCCGTCGCCGCGGTCGCCGTCCCGGCCCGCGCGGGGGCGGAGACGGTGTCGGAGTATCCGGTCACCACGACGGCCGGGGCCGCTCCCGCGGGCATCACCGGCGGCCCGGACGGCGCGCTGTGGTTCGCGGAGCACGGCGCCGGACGCATCGGGCGGATGACGGCCGACGGCGCGTTCACCGACTTCCCGACCTCCGGCCCGGACACCGGGCCCGCCGAGATCGTCCAGGGGCCGGACCGGGCCCTGTGGTTCACCGAGACCGCCGCCGGGCGGATCGGCCGCGTCACGTCCTCCGGCCGGCTCACCGAGTTCCCGCTGCCGACGGCCGGCAGCGGCCCGGCCGGGATCGCCCTCGGACCGGACCAGGCCCTGTGGTTCACCGAGGCGACCGGTGACCGGATCGGCCGGATCACGGCCGCGGGCCTGATCACCGAGTATCCGGTGCCCACCGTGGACGCCTCCCCCCACTCCATCGCGGCGGGCGGGGACGGCGCTCTGTGGTTCACCGAGCTGGGCGGGGGCAAGGTCGGGCGGATCACCTCCGCCGGGCGGATCACCGAGTTCCCGCTGCCCGGCGGGGCCGGCTTCCCTGGCGGCATCGTCGCCGGGCCGGGCGGCATGTGGCTCACCGCGTCCGGCGAGCACGCGGTCTACCGGGTCGCCTACACCGGGCACCTCACCCGGTTCCCGCTGCCCGGCGCGGACAGTCTGCCGGGGAGCATCGCGCGCGGGCCGGACGGCCATGTCTGGTACGCCGACCAGGCCGGCCGCATCGGGCGGATCACCGCGACCGGCACGGTCACCACCTTTGCGGTGCCGGACGGGGCCGAGAAGGTTCCCCTCGGTCTGACGGCCGGGCCCGGCCGTGCGATGTGGTTCACCGAACTGCTCGGCAACGCCGTCGGCCGCGTCCGGGTCGGCGCCGGGTGACGCCGCCCCGCCGGGTACGACTGCCGCACGCTCGTGACGTCCGCACGCCCGTGACGTCCGCACGCCCGTGACGTCCGCACGCCCGCGACGTCCGCACCTTCGCCGTGACTGCCGAGCGCCCGTCAGTCGCGGGGCGGCCCGGGCCCGGCGAGGGCTCGTCGGGCGCCTGCGGCCCGGCCCGGGGTGCCGGGCCGGGGACGCCGTACGGGTGACGGGGTGCCGGGGGTTACCAGGTCACCGGCAGCCGCTCGGGGATCCGCTTCATGAATCCCGTGCGCCAGACCAGTTGGCCCGACGGGACGGCGAGAGCCAGCTCCGGCAGGCGGTCGAGCAGGACCTCCAGGGCGATGCGGGCGTGCACGCGGCCGAGCGCGGTCGCGGGGCAGTAGTGCGCGCCGCCGCCGAAGGAGAGGTGGTCGGCGGTGTTGTCGCGGTGGACGTCGAAGCGGTGCGGGTCGGGGAACTTCTCCGGGTCGAGGTTGGCGCCCTCCACCAGGACGAGGACCAGTTCGCCCGCGCGGATGTCGACGTCGCCGAGCCGGACGTCTTCGAGGGCGAGGCGGGGCAGGGCGTCGCCGATGGAGAGGTTCACGCGCAGCAGCTCCTCCACCCCCGGGCCGATCAGCTCGGGCCGGTCCCGCAGCAGGTCACGGGCGATGGGGTGGGTGAGCAGGTACACCAGGGCCATGGTGAGGAAACCCGAGGTGGAGATGACACCGGCGCCGAACAGGGTGACGCCGACGGTGGCCAGCATCTCGTCGCTGAGGTGCGCGTACTCGGGATCGTCGCGCAGCGCGGCCAGCTCGCCCATCAGGCCGTGCGTGGCGGGGTCGTCCAGCAGCGCCGTCATCCGGGCGATGTCCCGGTCCCAGTTGAGGCGCGCGCCGGTGACCGGGCACGGGGAGTTCATGAAGGCGATGTCCAGGCTCCGCAGGAAGGCGGGGGCCTCGGCCTGCGGGATGCCGAGGATGCGGCAGTGCATCCCGGCCGAGTACGGCTCGCAGAAGGCACCGCGCAGATCGGCCGTCGCCCCGTCGGCGACGATCAGGTCGACCAGACGGTGCGCCTCGGCACGCAACGATTCCATGAGGCCCGGCGCCTTGGGGTTGAGCGCCTTCATCACCGCACGGCGCAGGCCCGCCCCGGTGATGTTGCCCATGTTGTTCACGACCTCGGGCGGGATCGTGAGCGCGTACTGCCGGGGAACGCCGGGTGCGGAGGTGTCCTTGAGGGAGAACCTGTCGTCCTTCAGGACCTGGGCGCACAGCTCGTACGACGACACCAGCCACGCCTCGTCGCCGGCGATGGTCCGCACCCGCCGCACGGGGGCGGTGGCGCGCAGTTCGCCGACCTGGGACGGCACCCGGGTGCCGTCCCAGGAGAACGGGAAGTCGGGCAGAGGGGGGCGGTCGGTGCGGGGGGCGGGTGCGGTGGTCACAGCACGGCTCCTTCGAGGGCGGCGGGGGTGACGATGGCGTGGCCCTGGTTGCGGGAGGCGCGCAGGCCGGCGCCGCGCGAGTACAACAGCTCGGCCATCGGCAGGAGTTGGTGGTAGCAGTTGAGCGAGGAGGGCACGCCGAGGATCGCCGGGGTGTCCAGGAACAGCGGGGCCTCGGCGCAGACGTACTCCAGGCACACGGCACGCTGCCGCTCGCTCGGGGTCTCGCCACGCGCGGTGAGGAAACGATTCACCAGGCTTTCGCACACGCCGCGGAAGGCACCGTCGGAGACCAGCCGGGCCTTCAGGTGCCGGTGGATCTCCTGGTAGGCGGGATTGGTGCGGAACTCCGACATCGGATGCCAGTCGAGCCGGGTGCCGTCCGGGTCGGCCGCCGACACCGCGTCACGGACCTTGGCGCGCACCCCGCGCAGGTTCTTGACCGCCTTGCGGCGGGCCTCCTCGGGTGGATAGCCGGAGGCCTCGTACATCTCGGCGACGTACAGGTCGGTGTAGACGAAGTCGACCCGGTCGAAATGGTCCAGCCCCCAGCGGGCGAGGTCGTGCAGGCGCCGGGCCGAGAAGTAGCTGTTGCCCGGGGACACACCGATCACGGCGTGGGCACCCTCGTCGAGGATCACCTCGCAGTGCGAGGTGTACGGCTGGACTTCGAAGACGTCGGCCATCAGCACGGATGCTGTGGTCACGGGGGAAATCCTCCGCCGCGCGCTAGTCCCGGCGGGGCCCTGTGCCCCCGGTGTGGCGATGCGGCGCCCTCACGCTAGCCGTACCGGATCACCACGGGTAGTAACTGCCTGGGTTTGGCTTGAAACAGTCGTACCAACGGTTGAACTACCCCGCGAAAGGCTCTCCTTGCGGGCTCTACCCTGGTGCCGTGGTCTACCGAGAAGAGGATCCGGGGCAGGTGGCGTACCGGCTCACCGGGCGCCCCGCCACCGCCCCCCGGCGGTCGGCGGGCTCCCCCGCGGAAGTGCTGCTCGACGGCGGGACACCGGTGATGGTCAAGCGTGGCGACGCGCCCGGGGCGGTACGCGCGGAGGTGGCGGGACTGCGCTGGCTGGCCGCCGCGCAGGCGGTCCGGGTGCCGGAGGTGCTCGGGCACGATGAACACTGGATGGTGACCGAGCGGGTGCGGACCGGGCCCTCGGGCTCCGGTGCGGCGCTGCGTTTCGGCCATGCACTGGCCGCCCTCCACGCGTCCGGCGCGCCCCATTTCGGGTCACCGCCGCCCGGTGGGCCGCGGGACGCCTACATCGGCCTCGCCCCCATGCGCAACGAGCCGGGAGCCGACTGGCCGCACTGGTACGCCGAGCACCGCGTACTCCCCTACGTGCGTGCCGCGGTCGACCGCGGCACGCTCAGCCCGGCCGAGGCGGACGTGTTCGAGCGTGTCTGCGCGCGGCTGCCGGAGCTGGCGGGGCCGGCCGAGCCGCCCGCCCGGCTGCACGGCGACCTGTGGAACGGCAATGTGCTGTGGGGCGCCGACGGCGAGGTCCGGCTCATCGACCCGGCCGCGCACGGGGGACATCGCGAGACCGACCTGGCGATGCTCCGGTTGTTCGGCTGTTCCCACCTGGACCGGGTACTAGCCGGTTACCGGCAGACGGCGCCCCTGGCCGACGGCTGGCGGGACCGGGTGGCGCTGCACCAGCTGTTTCCCCTGCTGGTGCACGTGGTGCTGTTCGGGCGCGGGTACGCCGAACAGGCCCTGGCCGCGGCCCGGAGGACGCTCGCGGGGTGAGAGCCCCCGGGCGCCCTCCCCGGGGCGCGGTCACGGAAAGTAAGGAAACCAATCACCCGTTCGACTCGTATAAGGACGTGAAAGCCTAATCAGGGAGAGACCATGCAACCGTTCACGCTCAACTACGCGCGGCCCGCAGTGCAGTTGGACGTCACCGCTCCGTACGCGTACGACTCCGGACTGCAGTTGAACGTCCTCCCGGACGGGCGGATCGCCGCCACCGACCACGCGACCCTCAGAGCACTCGGAACCACGACCTCGACCGCCGGTTCCAAGACGCACTTCGACGACTGAACCGCGGGCTGTGACAGATGACCGTGCTCATCCTGACCAGTCAGGAAGACGTGACGGCGGACATGGTGGTCCTCCGGCTCGGCGAGGCCGGCGTGCCCGTCGTCCGGTTCGACCCCGCCGATCTCACCAACGGGGTGGCGCTGTCGGGCGAGTACGTGCAGGGCGCCCGCCGGGGACACCTGTCCGTCGGCGGGCGCCTGCTGAGCATGAACGGCCTGCGTTCCGTCTGGGTGCGCAGACCGGGCGAACCGGCGGCCCGCGCCGCCCAGCCCTCCGCGTGGCTGACGGAGGAGGCCTCGCAGGCGCTGTACGGCATGCTGCGCTGCACCGACGCCCGCTGGATGAACCATCCGGACGCCTCCCGCCGCGCCCGGCACAAGCCCTGGCAGCTGCACCTGGCCCAGCACAGCGGCCTGGCGGTGCCGGCCACCCTGATCACGACGTTCCCGCAGGCCGCACGTGAGTTCGCGGAACGCTTCCCGGACCTGGTGGTCAAGCCGGTCTCCGGGGCGCATCCCCAGGAGCCGCCCCGGGCGGTGCCGACCAGCAGGGTCGCGCCGGACGCCGACTTCACCGCGGTGGCCTACGGGCCCACCCTGCTGCAACGGCGGGTCGCCAAGCGGGCCGACATCCGGCTCACCGTCGTCGGCGGCACGCTGCTGGCCGCGCGCAAGCCCGCCGACCCGGACGCCCACCCGGACGACGTGGACGTCCGCTTCGCCCCGTCGGTCTCCCCCTGGCTGCCCGCGGACGTGCCCCCACGCGTCGCCGAGAGCGTGCTGCGCTACATGACGGACGCCGAACTGGCCTACGGGGCGTTCGACTTCGCGGAGGACGCCGACGGGATCTGGTGGTTCCTGGAGTGCAACCAGTCCGGACAGTTCGGGTTCGTCGAGATGGACACCGGCCAGCCGATCGCCGCCACCATCGCCGACTGGCTCGCCGGGCAGGGTGATCCGGGCCGCGGGTGTACGCAGGACGGCCGGAGCGCAGCGTCTTGAGGGTGCGGGGATCGGCTCGGAGAAAGGAACGTGACATGCGCATCGGACTGCTGGGAACGGGCCCGTGGGCCAGGGCGGCCTATGCTCCCGCCCTGGCCGGGCACACCGGCCTGGAGTTCGCGGGGGTGTGGGGGCGCAGGCCGGAGGCGGCCACGGCACTGGCGGAGGAGTACGCCGTCGCCGCCTACGACGACGTGGACGCGCTGCTGGCCGACGTGGACGCGGTGGCGGTGGCCCTGCCGCCGTCCGTACAGGCCGAGCTGGCGGTGCGGGCGGCCGGCGCGGGCTGTCACCTGCTGCTGGACAAGCCGCTGGCGTTGTCGGTCGCCGAGGGGCGGGCCGTGACGGAGGCGGTGGAGCGGGCCGGGGTGGCGTCGGTGGTGTTCTTCACCGCGCGCTTCCAGAAGGAGCCGGAGGCATGGATCGAGGAGCAGGCCGCGGTGGCCGGCTGGTTCACGGCGCGGGCGCAGTGGCTGGGCGCGGTGTTCACCGGCGACAGCCCGTTCGCGGCCTCACCGTGGCGGCGCGAGAAGGGCGCCCTGTGGGACGTCGGCCCGCACGCCCTGTCGGTACTGCTGCCGGTCCTGGGCGACGTACGGCAGGTCGTGGCGGCGGCGCACGGTCCGGCCGACACCGTCCATCTGGTGCTCGACCATGCCACCGGCGCGTCGAGCACGCTCACGCTGAGCCTGACGGCGCCGCCCGCGGCCGCCGGGGCCGATGTGGAGCTGCGCGGCGAGGCGGGCGTGTCGGTGCTGCCGGGGAGTTCGGAGGGAGCGGTCCCGGCGCTCTCCCGGGCCGCCGACGCGCTGGTGCGGGCCGCCGCCACGGGCCGCCCGCACCCCTGCGACGCCGGGTTCGGCCTCCGGGTCACCGAGATCCTGGCCACGGCGGAGGCCCGGCTGGCGGGCGGCACCGACTAGCCGGCCTCGGCCCATGGCAGGTCGGGGGTTCGGCGCTCCGTACGACGGCCGGCCGGCCGGTGAGGCGCGCGGCCATCGGGTGATCGCCCCGGCCGGTGACGGCGGTGACGAGGCCGGCCCTCTCACCGGCCCGGGAAGCGCGGGCCGCCCGGTACGCACCGCGCCGCCCACCGGGCGGCCCCGGCACGGTACGGGGCAGTGAGCACCGCTCTCGTCGAGCGTGCGGTGGCCGGACCGGCCGGGCAACGCCGGTGATCGCCCCGGGTGGGGATCATGGACCGGGAGCGGCCGGGCGGACGGCCACCGCCGTCCCGTGGGATGCGGGGCGTCGGCGTCGGCGTAGCTTGGGGATGTGGGATCGGTGTGCCGCTGGTCGTCGCGCGGGGACCGGAACAATCGCGGCTGGCTGCGGGGAGCGCCGCCGCCGTGGTGGGTACGTGTGCTCCCCGTGCTCCTGCTCGCCGCCGTCGGCTCGGCCACGCTGATCACGCCCCATGCGCGCGACCTCGGTTTCCTGCTGGGCGCGATCCCGCCGCTGGCTGTCCTGTCGTACGGCCCGCTGACGACCGGACTGCTCGGCGTGGGCGTGATCGTGGTGCTGAACGTCCCGGCCGCGCACCTGGACCGCCCCGGCAACACCGATCTGCTCACCATCGTGTTCGTGGTCGCGCTGAGTATCTTCGTCTCCTATGTGCGCAGCCACCGGGACGCCCAGCTGAACACCGAGCGGGCGATCGGCGAGGCGGTGCAGCGGGCCGTGCTGCCGCCGCTGCCGGACCGGGTCGGAGGGGTCCGGTGCGCGACCTACTACCGGGCCGCTCAGGACGGGACGCTGGTGGGCGGGGACTTCTTCGACGTGCGGGCGGGACCGTACGGCGTGCGCGCGGTGATCGGTGACGTACAGGGGCACGGTCTGCGGGCGGTCGCCACGGTGGTGTCGCTGCTGGGGGCGTTCCGGGAGACCGCGCTCGACCAGCCGGACCTGGAGTCGGTGGCGGCCCGGCTGGACCGCCGGCTGGCCGTGGACTGCGCGGACGCACGGCACGCGGAGCTCTTCGCGACGGCCCTGCTGGTGGAGTTCGCCGCCGACGCGGCGGCGGTGCGGGTGCTGGCCTGCGGTCATCCCGCGCCCGTCCTGCTGCGCGCGCGACAGGCCAGGGAGGTGACCGTCGCGCCCGGGCCGCCGCTGGGCATCGGCCTCGTCGGTGTCGAACCGCCGAAGGAGGTCACGGTGGCGCTCGAACCGGGTGACCGGCTGTTCCTGGCCTCGGACGGCGTGTGGGAGGCCCGGGGCCCGGACGACGCCTTCTACCCCCTGCCGGAGCGGCTGGCCGCCCTGGCCGCCACCCCGTCCGCCGAGCTGCCCGCCGCGGTGTGGGCGGACCTGGGACGGCGGCGTTACCAGGTGCGCGACGACGCCACCATGCTGGTGCTGACCCCCGAGCCGCCGGACACCTGAGTCGGCCCCGCGCGGCGCGCTCCGCACCGGCGATCACGAACGGGTGACGGTCCCCTGCCCCAACTGACGAACCGATAGACGGAGTTCGAACGTCCCGACTCAAACGCCAGGCCGCGCCACCCCTTCCGCAGAGTAGAAATATCTACAACCATGCATATGCCGGGTTGGCGTGCGGACGCACCAAGTGCCCGGTCACGGACGTTCCCTGCACTCGGGCAGGCGGGCGAGGACACCCGGAGCGGTGCATGACGAACACGGTGTGGATGCGGGGCGTGGAGTGGCTGGCCGCGGCGTCGGCCGACCCTCGCGCCTGCAAGTGGGGATGGGATCACGGCGACGGCGTCGCACTGCTGGAGGCGGGGCGGTACTGGGACGTGCTGAGCGTCCCCGACCGGCTGGGGCTGCTCACCCTGGACCTGTTGTGGCGGCCGGCCCTGCCGGTGCCGGGGCCGACGCTGGTGGACACGACGGCGGGGCGGGTCGGGTTCTTCCTGCCGCCCGACCCGTCGGGGGGCTGGGTGGGCGCGGGGCTGCGGTACGCGACGAAGGGGTCCTGGGTCGCCGTACCGCCGCCCTACCGGCCTGCCCGCGCACTGGAGTGGCTCGTACCGCCCGACGGTTCCGGCGCACTCCATGCGCCCGGCACACTGGAGGAGGCGTTGCAGCAGGCCAACGGCGCGCTGGCGGTACTCGCGCCGATGTGCGGGCGGTAGCGGCGGCCGGGCGAGGCCGGTCAGCGGCCGGGACCGGGCTACACGCCGGGGCCGGGACCGGGCCGTACGCTCGGGCCGGGACCCGAGAGGGCGGCCCAGAGGGAGTCGGGCTCCGCGGGGAGGGTCCGCCCCTGCGCGCGCCACTCGGCGACGAGCAGGGCGTAGATCGGCTCGCGGGTGCGGTCCACCCGGCGCAGCCGGCGCAGCCGGTCCACGCGCTCCAGCCGGTCCATCCAGTCCAAGCGGTCCATGCCGGGGCAACGCCCGCGGCCCGCCGCCGGTACGCCCCGCCCCGGCCGCTCACCGGGTCGGGTGAGGCCGTCCCCCGAACGGGGTCCTCCGCCCGTCGGACAAGCATCCCGCCCGGGCCGCCGCGCTCCCCGCCGCCCTGCCCTCCTCCGGCGCGCGGTGCCGGACGGGCGCTCCTATGCTGGGAAGGTCGCGGCTCCGATGTCCGGTTCGCGCACGGCCGCCTCTCACGTGCTTGGAGTCAGCCCATGCCGCCCACCGCCGTACGCCTGCGCCGGGTGGCCGTGGCCGCCCTGCTCGCGGGGTCGCTGTCCGTACCGCTGACCGCCGGGGCGGCGCCCGCCGTACCGGCCGCGCACCTCTCCGGCACGCCGAGCCCGTCGGCCACGGGCACGGACGTCCGCCCCCTCACCCCCGACGTCGCGCGTCGGCTCGACGCGGCCGTACAGCAGGTGATGCGCACGGCGAACGTGCCGGGGGTGACCGTCGGTGTCTGGACGCCGGAACAGAAGAGCTACGTCCGTTCGTTCGGCGTCGCCGACAAGGCGACCGGCCGGCGGATGACACCCGACCTGTACATGCGCATCGGCAGCGAGACGAAGACCTTCACCGTCACCGCGCTGCTGCAACTGGTCGACCAGGGCAAGGTCGGCCTGGACGACCCGATCGGCAGGTACGTCGACGGCGTACCGAACGGCGACAGGATCACGCTCCGGCAGCTGGCCGGCATGCGCAGCGGACTGTTCAACTACTCCGAGGACAACGGCTTCTTCAAGGCGCTGACGTCCGATCCCCGGCGCTCCTTCACCCCGCGGCAGCTGCTCGGCTTCGCCTTCCGGCATCCGGTGCTGTTCCCGCCGGGCCGGGAGTTCTCCTACTCCAACACCAATCTGATCCTGCTCGGACTGGTGGTGGAGAAGGAGAGCGGTCAGCACCTCGGGGACTACATCGGGCAGCACATCCTCGGTCCGGCGGGTATGAAGGACACGCTCTTCCCCAGCGGCAGTGAGTACCCCCGGCCGCACGCGCAGGGTTACACCGACCAGACGGCCGACGGCAAGGTCGCCGAGACCGCGGGCTGGAACCCGTCCTGGGGCTGGGCCGCGGGAGCGATGATCTCGACCCTGGACGACCTGCGCATCTGGGCGCCCACGGTCGCCACCGGCCGACTGCCCGACGGCAGGCGGATGATCAGCCCCGCCACGCAGCAGCAGCGCCTGGTCACCCCGGCGACGCCGATCCCGGACATCGGTTACGGGCTGGGGATCTTCAATGTGCGGGGGTGGATCGGCCACAACGGCTCCCTGCCCGGCTACGAGTCCCTGACGATCTACCTCCCGGCGACCCGGACGACCGTCGTGGCGCTGCTCAACACCGACATCGACCACGGCCGGGACGAACCCAGCACACTGGTCGGCGAAGCCGTCACGAAGATCATCTCTCCGCGGCACGTGTTCAACCTGCCCGCCGCACCCGCGGCCAGGTGACGAGTCGGTCCGGCGCTCCCGGGCCGCTCGACCCCGCGCTCCCCGGCCGCTCGACCCCGCGTCGGCGTGCGCCCGGCCGGTCAGGGCGTGCCGGACATGGCTCCGCCGGCGGCCTGGGGGGGGAATGGGCCGCCGGCGGAGACGCCACGCCCGGGGCGGGGGGGGCGGCCCCGGGCGGCTGAGAGTCGGATGCCCCGGAATCCGACGGGTACACAGGCGGGACGCGTCCGGTCCGGGGACCGGTGCGGACACCGGCCGCTCCCCCGCACTCGGTGCCGGATGCCGCCGCACCCCGCAGTCCGGCCGTGGCGATGGCAGCGACCAGCAGGCAGAGCACGTCGGCGGCCACAGCGACGGAGAGCACCATGGCGACGCCGGGCCCGAGTGCGACGAACGGCGGCCACGATGACTTCATGCCCGCGTCGGACACGTATGACGGCACAGGTGTCGCCGGTGACGCCGACCCGGCTGCGCGCCCGGCGCCGGGGGACGGCATAGGCTCGGCGGATGGCGAAGTACTTCGACGTGCACCCCGAGAACCCGCAGCCGCGCAGCATCGCGCAGATCGCCGACGCGGTCCGCTCGGAAGCGCTCATCGCATATCCGACCGACTCCTGTTACGCACTCGGCTGCCGGCTGGGCAGCCGGGACGGCATGGACCGGATCCGCTCCATCCGCCGGCTGGACGACCGGCACCACTTCACGCTGGTGTGCCGTGACTTCGCGCAGCTCGGCCAGTACGTACGGGTGGACAACGACGTGTTCCGGGCCGTGAAGGCGTCGACGCCCGGCAGCTACACCTTCATCCTGCCCGCCACCCGCGAGGTGCCGCGCAAGCTGTGGCACCCGAAGAAGAAGACCGTGGGCGTGCGCATCCCCGACCATGTGGTCACCCAGGCGCTGCTGGCGGAGCTGGGGGAGCCGCTGCTGTCCAGCACGCTGCTGCTGCCGGACGAGGAGGAGCCGCTGACCCAGGGCTGGGAGATCAAGGACCGGCTCGACCATGTGGTGGACGCCGTGGTCGACTCGGGCGACTGCGGCACCGAGCCGACGACGGTGGTCGACTTCTCCAGCGGGGAGGCGGAGATCGTCCGGCGGGGCGCCGGGGACACCAGCCGCTTCGAGTGAGTGCGCGGCGCACTCGGGTGCGGGGCCGCGGACCCTGCGTGACAGCATGGGCCGTAGCCGTGGCGCCGGGGGCCGTCGCCCCCCGGCGCCCATTCCCCGAGGGAGGGCCTACCCACCATGACCGATGTCCAGGGAAACGTTGTCGACATCCGGACCGAGGACGGCGTGGCCGACGCCTACCTCGTCCATCCGGCCGACGGGCGCCCCCGTCCGGGCGTGCTGTTCTACCAGGACGCCTACGGCCTGCGTCCTCACCTTCGATCGATGGCCGACCGGCTGGCGGGGGCCGGTTACACGGTGCTGGTGCCGAACGTGTTCTACCGGGTCGGCCGGGCGCCGGTCGTGGACCTGCCCGAGTTCATCGACCCGGGCGCCGACCCGACCATCTGGGAGCGGCTCGGCCCGCTGCTGGCCGGGCTGACGCCGGACCTGGTCAGGCGGGACGCGGGCGCCTATCTGCGGTGGCTCGCCGACAGCCCTCTCGCGGCCGACGGCCCCGTCGCGCTGACCGGCTACTGCATGGGCGCCCGGCTGGCGCTGTGGACCGCGGGCGCCCACCCGGACCGGGTCGCGGCGGCGGCCGGCTTCCACGGCGGACGCCTCGCCACCGACGACCCGGACAGCCCGCACCTGGAGGCGCCGCGCATCACGGCGGAGCTGTACTTCGGGCACGCCGACGAGGACCCGTCGCTGCCCGTGGAGCAGATGGCACGCCTGGAGGAGGCCCTGACCGCCGCCGGGGTGCGGCACACCAGCGAGGTCTACGCCGGCGCGCACCACGGCTACACGCAGGCGGACACGCCCGCCTACGACCAGAAGGCCGCCGAGCGGCACTGGGCGGCGCTGCTGGACCTGCTCGAGCGCACCTTCTGACCCGGACCCCGGCGCCCGCCCGACGGTGGGCGCCGGGATCGAATCCCGTCCACGTCATTGACATGCACTCGTCCTGGCACGACGCTGAGAGCGCTCTCAGACAGGTACGGACCAAGTCCGTACGACCCCGACCCCACACGGAGGTGGAGAGTGCCTCCCCAGCTCACACGCCGCGTGCTGCCCCCGGCCGCCGCCGCGGCCCTGCTCGGCGGACTGCTCGTGCTCGGCGCACCGGAGAGCGCCGGTGCCGCCGTGCCGGACACCATCCCCCTGAAGATCACCAACAACTCGGGCCGCTCCGAACCGGTCTACGTCTACGACCTCGGCACCCAGCTGTCCTCGGGACGGCAGGGCTGGGCCGACGCGAACGGCACCTTCCACGCCTGGCCGGCGGGCGGTAATCCGCCGACTCCCGCGCCGGACGCGGCGATACCCGGCCCGGCCGCCGGGCAGTCCACGACCATCCGCATCCCGAAGTTCTCCGGCCGGATCTACTTCTCCTACGGCCAGAAGCTCGACTTCCGGCTCACCACCGGCGGACTGGTGCAGCCGGCCGTGCAGAACCCCTCCGACCCCAACCGCAACATCCTCTTCAACTGGTCGGAGTACACGCTCAACGACTCCGGGCTGTGGCTCAACAGCACCCAGGTGGACATGTTCTCCGCGCCGTACGCGGTCGGGGTGCAGCGGGCCGACGGCGGTGTGAGCACCACGGGGCATCTGAAGAGCGGCGGCTGGACCGGGTTCTTCAACGCGCTGCGCGGACAGCCGGGCGGCTGGGCGGCCCTGGTCCAGACGCGTCCCGACGGCACGGTGCTGCGCGCGCTGTCCCCGCTGTACGGCGTGGAGACGGGGGCGCTGCCGGCGAACGTGATGGACGACTACGTCAACCGGGTCTGGCAGAAGTACACGTCGTCGACGCTGACGGTCACGCCGTTCGCCGACCAGCCGAACACCAAGTACTTCGGCCGGGTCTCGGGCAACGTCATGAACTTCACCAACTCCTCCGGCGCGGTCGTCACGAGTTTCCAGAAGCCGGACGCCGCCAGCATCTTCGGCTGCCACAAGCTCCTGGACGCCCCCAACGACCAGGTCCGCGGCCCCATCTCGCGTACTCTGTGCGCCGGTTTCAACCGCTCGACCCTGCTGGTCAACCCCAACCAGCCGGACACCACGACGGTGAACTTCTACCAGGACCCGGTGACCAACCAGTACGCGCGCAAGATCCACGCGCAGACGGCCGACGGAAAGGCGTACGCGTTCGCCTTCGACGACGTCGGCAACCAGGAGTCGCTGGTGCACGACGGCGGCCCGCAGCAGGCGTATCTGACGCTGGATCCGCTGAGCTGACTCACGGCGGTCCCGCACCCGGAGCACGGGTGCGGGACCGCCGTGTCCGTGCCGCGCCCGGAGCCGCTTCGCGCCACGCCGGAAAGGCGAACCGGGTGCGTGCACAGGGGTGTTCGGACGTAGGTTGGGTCAGGCCGACCCCTGCCCCGGCGGAGAGAAGGACACGACCCATGCCCGATCCGGCGACGACGCCCGAGCCGGCGACGCACCAGAAGATCGACACATCGGTGCCGCACTCGGCACGCATCTGGAACTACTGGCTCGGCGGCAAGGACAACTACCCGGTCGACGAGGCGGCCGGTGACGCGTACACCGCCGTCTTCCCGGGCATCGTCACCATTGCCCGCAGCAGCCGTGCCTTCCTGCGCCGCAACATCGCCTACCTCGTCTCGGAAGCGGGCATCCGGCAGTTCCTGGACATCGGCACGGGTCTGCCGACCGCCGAGAACACCCATGAGGTGGCCCAGCGACTCGCCCCCGGGGCACGGATCGTCTACGTCGACAACGACCCGATGGTCCTGGCCCACGCCCGCGCGCTGCTCTACTCCTCCGCCGAGGGCGCGACCGCCTACATCGACGCCGACGTCACGGACCCGGACCGCATCATCGCGGCCGCCGCCGAGACGCTGGACCTCACCCGGCCCACCGCACTCGTCCTCAGCAACATCCTGGGGCACGTCGCCGACCACGACCGGGCCCGGGCGATCGTCGGCCGGCTCATGGACGCCCTGCCGCCGGGCAGCTACCTGTCCGTCAACGACGGCTCGCGCGGCATCGACCCGGTCTTCGAGCAGGCCCAGGACTCCTACAACACCACCGGGGCGGTCCCGTACAACCTGCGCTCGGTCGAGGCGATCACCGCGTTCTTCGACGGTCTGGAACTCGTCGAGCCCGGCGTCGTCTCCGTCACCCAGTGGCGCCCGGAGCCGGGTTCGCCCGCTCCGGAGGTCGTCGCCGAGCACGGAGGACTCGCCCGCAAGCCGTGACCGCCCGCTCCGGGGGCGCCGGCGTCCACGGCACGTGCGAGAGCGGCACGGCCCCGTCCCCGGCCTCGGTGATCCACAGCCGGCCGCCGGCGTCAGGGGTGAGCCGGCCGCGCTCCAGCAGCTCCTCGAGGACAAGGGCGGGCCGCCAAGGGGCGCGTGGGCACCCAGGGCCCCGCCATCCCGTGCCCGGCCGGGGCGTTGTTACCGTGCACGGCGTGTCTGAATCCTCACGTGATACCGCACGGGGCGCCGGCTGGGGCGCGGCTGAACCCGGCACGTACAAGCGGCTGATGCCGGGCCACGTCGAGAAGCTGTCGTGGCTGAACCCCCGGATCCTGTGGGCCGCCCGCAACGGCGTGCTGGCGTCCTGGTTCGGTGACCCGACCGGCCGCACCCGCAGCCGCTGGGTGGCCCAGCGGGCCGCGGCGGGCGCGCCCGCCGACAAGCTGATCCGACGGGAGGTACCGGAACGGTTCTCCTTCATGGTCCTCGGGGACACCGGCGAGGGCGACGACTCCCAGTACGCCGTCGTGCCCGGCTTCCTGGAAGCAGGCCGGGGCACGGAGTTCGCGGTGATCGCCAGCGATGTCATCTACCCCGTCGGCAGCGCCGACGACTACGGCAGCAAGTTCTTCCGGCCGTACCAGGACTACCCCGCGCCGATCTACGCGATACCGGGCAACCACGACTGGTACGAGGACCTCGGCGCGTTCATGCGCGTCTTCTGCGGCGACGCCCCGCCGCTCGAACCGGAGCCCCGGCCGCACCCGCTCACCCGCGCCTGGTGGCGTTCCCTGCTGTGGCACCGGGCACGGCCCGCCGACGAACAACGGCTCGCCGCCGCGAGGTCGTTGCGGTCGGCTCCGGGCCAACAGGCCGTGCAGCCGGGCCCGTACTGGGCGGTCGACGCCGGACCGGTGCGCATCATCGGCATCGACACCGGTCTGCTGGGCACGGTCGACGCCGAACAGGGCGCCTGGCTGCGGGAGATGTCCAAGGGCCCCCGGCCGAAGATTCTCGTCTCCGGGTCACCGCTGTACGTCGACGGCGAGCACCACCCGTGCCCCGTCGAGGGCGGCGGCACGGTGGACGACGTCGTCCGGGACCCGGAGCACCATTACGTGGCCGCGATCGGCGGCGACATCCACAACTACCAGCGCTATCCGGTCACGGTGGACGGCCGCACCATCCAGTACGTCGTGGCGGGCGGCGGCGGCGCGTTCATGCACGCCACGCACACCATCCCGCGGGTGTCGGTCGGCGGCGTCACCGAGCGCGAGTTCCGCTGCTATCCGCTGCGCGGCGACTCGCTCGCCTTCTACAGCCGCCTCTACGGCCGCCGGCTGCGGCTGCGCCGCTTCTTCCGGCTTTCCGAGGCGGAGGCGACCGCCGTCATCGCCGCACGGCTCGGCATCGAGCCGGGGCGCGCTCCCGGTCCCGAAGCCCGGGTCACCCGCCGTGCGCGCCTGGTCGCGAGCCTGCTGGGCGCCGGTCGCCGCCCCGGCCGTCCGGCCCGGTTCCGGCTGCCCGTGCGGAAGATCTACACCCAGCTGTTCTCGCCGTCCTCCGCCACCTACAGTCCGCCGTTCTTCAAGTGCTTCCTGCGGCTGGACGTCTCTGCGGACGCCGTCCGGCTGCGCTGTTTCGCCGCCACGGGCAACCGCGCCCAGGAACTCGATCCGCCGGTCGAGGACGAGGTCGTGATCCCGCTGCCGCCGGCCGGGGTGAACTGAACACACGGTTGTCACACTCGCCTGCCAGAATCGAGGCAGAGCCGACACACGACCGCTGGAGGACCCGGTGCCGTCCCCCTCTCGCCCCCTGCGCAAGCTGGGTTTCCTGACCATCGGCCTGTTCGACGCGGCGGACCCGGGCCGGGGCCACGAGTCCACGCTGGAGATCATCGAGCTGGGCGAGCGGCTCGGCTTCGACACCGCCTGGGTCCGCCACCGGCATCTGCAGTACGGCATCTCGTCCCCGGTCGCCGTCCTGGCCGCCGCTTCGCAACGGACGCGCCGGATCGGGCTGGGCACCGCGGTCACACCGCTCGGCTGGGAGAACCCGCTGCGGCTCGCCGAGGACCTGGCGACGGTCGACGTGCTGTCCGGCGGCCGGCTGAACCCGGGCGTCAGCGTGGGCCCGCCGATGCACTACGAGCAGGTCAAGGGCGCCCTGTATCCGGACACCGCCGACGCGGAGGACTTCGGCCACGAGCGCGTGCGGCGGCTGCTGGACCTGGTGCGCGGCAAGCCCGCCACTGACTTCAGCGGAGTGGAGGGATTCGAGGTCTTCTCGGACGTCGTCCAGCCGCAGTCCCCCGGACTCGGGCGGCGGCTGTGGTACGGCGGAGGCAGCCTCCGGTCGGCACGCTGGGCCGGCGAGCACGGGATGAACTTCCTGACCAGCAGCGTCGTCAAGGCGGAGAGCGCCCAGGACGCCGGGGGCGGGGACGGGCCGCCGGACTTCGCCGGGATCCAGCTGTCCCACATCCGGGAGTTCCGGGCGCACCACCCCGACGGCGAGGCGGCCCGGGTCTCCCAGGGGCTGGTGGTGATCCCCACCGACTCCGCGAGCCCCGAGCAGCGCGCCAGGTACGCGCGGTACGCGGAGGGCCGGCTGCCCCGCACGGCCACCCCGCAGGGCCCGGCGCGGCTGCTGTTCGCGCCGGACCTGGTCGGCACCTCGGCGGAACTGACCGAACGGCTGTACGCGCACGCCGCTTTCCGCGAGGTGGACGAGGTGGCGTTCGCGCTGCCGTTCACCTTCGAGCACGAGGACTACGTGCAGATACTGACGGACATGGCGGAGCGGCTGGGCCCGGCGCTGGGGTGGCGGCCCCAGGTCACCACTTCCCCACCGCCGTCCCGGTGACCGGTTCGGACGGCCGCCCGTCCACACCGGCCGGCACATCGCCCTGCAGCATCACCCGGTGCATGATCCGGGGAGCGCCCGCCTGAGTGTGGTCGCCGGGGGCGAGGTGGATGGTGGCGCGGTTGTCCCAGAAGGCGACGCTTCCCGGCTCCCAGCGGAAGCGGACCGTGTACTCCGGGCGCACGGCCTGCTCCAGCAGCATCTCCAGCAGCGCCGCGCTCTCCGGCCGGGAGACGTCCTCGATCTGCTCCAGGTAGTAGCCGTTGACGAACAGCACCCGCTCCCCGGTCTCCGGGTGGACACGGACCAGCGGATGCACGGAGGCGACCTGGTGGTCCAGGAGGTGGCGGACGTACCCGTCGTCGCCGGGCCGGGGCTGGTAGCCGACGCCGAGCCGGTGCTCGGCGCGCAGGCCGTCCACGAAGGCGCGCACCGGGGCGGACAGTCCGGCGTACGCGGCCGCCAGGTTGGCCCAGGTGGTGTCGCCGCCGTAGGGCGGAACGGTCTCGGCGCGCAGGATGGTCGCGGCCGGCGGGTCGATCCGGGCGCCGTGGTCGCAGTGCCAGCCGCGCAGCAGGGTGTGCCGGCGGCGCCGTAGCCACTCCTCGTGCTCCATGCCGAACCGGCCGCCCAGTTCCAGCCGGTCCGCCGTGGTCTCCACCTCCGGGAAGTCAGCGGGTGAGGCACCGCCCCTGCGGGCGAGGACGACCGGCTCACCGAAGCGGCGCGCGAAGGCGATGTGACCGGCGTGGCCGAGCCGCTGCCCGCGGAAGAAGACCACCTTCCAGCGCAGCACCGCGCCCCTGATCAGCGCGACCACCGCGTCGTCCAGCGGGCCGGCGAGATCGACGCCGGTGATCTCTGCGCCGACGTACCCGGCGGCCGGCCTCACCTCCACGCCCGCGACGGGCTCCGCTCCGCCCGTGACCGCCCCGTCCGTCGTCATGCGCCCTCCGGTGCTCGTCCGGTTGATCACCACTCACCCTATCCGTGAGGCTGGGGGGAGACACAGAGGGAGACAGCCGACGGAAGGGCCCACCGTGAACGGTGTTCCGCAGCACACGCTCAACGACGGTACGACGATCCCCGCCATCGGTCTCGGCACCTGGCCCCTGGACGACGCGGAGGCCGAGCGGGCCGTGCGCGGCGCGCTGGAGGTGGGCTACCGGCTGGTGGACACCGCGGCGAACTACCGCAACGAGACCGGCGTCGGCCGGGCCGTCGCCGGCGGCGGGGTGCCCCGCGAGGAGGTGGTGGTGACGACCAAGCTCCCGGGCCGGCACCACGGGTACGAGGAGACCCTCGCGTCCTTCGAGGAGTCCAGGCGGCGGCTGGGCCTCGAGTACGTGGACCTGTACCTGATCCACTGGCCGAACCCCCGGGTGGGCAAGTACGTCGACTCGTGGAAGGCGATGATCAGGCTGCGGGAGGACGGCCTGGTCCGCTCGATCGGCGTCTCGAACTTCACCCCGGAGCACATCACGCGGCTGGAGAAGGACACCGGGGTGCTCCCGTCGGTCAACCAGATCGAACTGCACCCGCTGTTCCCGCAGCAGGAGCTGCGCGCCTTCCACGCGGACAAGGGCATCATGACCGAGAGCTGGAGCCCGCTGGGCCGTGGCAGCGACGTGCTGGAGGACCCGGCGGTCACCGAGGCCGCACGGGCGCACGGGGTCACGCCCGGGCAGGTGGTGCTGCGCTGGCAGGTGCAGCTGGGCGCCGTGCCCGTCCCCAAGTCGGCGGACCCCGCACGGCAGCGCGCCAACCTGGACGTCTTCGGCTTCGAGCTGGACCCGGACCAGATGGCGGCGATCGCACGCCGCACCCCGCAGCGGCTCGGCGGGGACCCGGAGACGCACGAGGAGTTCTGAACGACCCGGGCAAGGCCGCACGCCGTACCTTCACGGCTCCCGCTGAGCGCACCTTCCCGGTACCCGCGGGACGGCGCTCCGCCGCCCGGCCCGCGGTGACTGGCCCTGTCACTCCCAGGATCGCGGGGGCACTGCCGTGCCGGGCCGGGCGGACGCAGGGTGGAGACGGAGGCCGCCGGGAGGGACCGGTGGCCTGGACATCCTGAGAGGTACGACATGACTGCACAGCTCGGCGGCACCGTCACCCCGGCCGCGGGACTGGCCCTGACCCGCGTCGGATACGGCGCCATGCAGCTGGCGGGTCCGCACGTCTTCGGGCCGCCGCGGGACCGGGACCGGGCGGTCGCGGTGCTGCGCGCGGTGGTGGAGGCGGGCATCACCCACATCGACACGGCCGACTTCTACGGCCCCGTCGTCGTCAACGAGATCATCAAGGAGGCCCTGCACCCCTACCCGGACGGTCTGCGCCTCGTCACCAAGGTCGGGGCCCGGCGGGGAGCCGACGGCAGCTGGGTCGTGTCCCGGCACCCTGAGGACCTGAAGGCGCAGGTGTACGACAACCTGCGCAACCTGGGTGTGGACGCCCTGGACGTGGTCAATCTGCGGCTCGGGGACATGGACACCCCGAACGAGGACTCCGTCGCCGACCAGTTCGGTGCCCTGGCGGAGCTGCGGGAGCGGGGGCTGATCAGGCATCTCGGGCTGAGCGCCGCGTCCGCCGCCCAGCTGGACGAGGCCCGGGCGATCGCGCCCGTGGTGAGCGTGCAGAACCTGTACAACCTGGCGAACCGGCAGGACGACGCGCTGCTGGAGCGCACGGCGGCGGAGAACATCGCCTTCGTGCCGTACTTCCCGCTGGGCGGGTTCACCCCCTTCCAGTCCGAGACGCTGGCGAAAGTCGCCGCACGTCTGGGCGCCTCACCGCAGCAGGTGGCGCTGGCCTGGCTGCTGCGCCGTTCCCCGAACGTCGTGCTCATTCCCGGCACCTCCTCCCCCGCCCACCTGCGGGAGAACATCGCCGCGGCGGGCCTCGCGCTGCCGGACGACGCGATGGCCGAGCTGGACGGCATCGCGGGCTGAAGGAACGGGTCCGGGGTACCCGGGGGCCCGTGAACGGGCACGCGGGGAAGGAGCCGCACGTGGCAGCGGAGGACCGGCTGCGGACGTACCGCGGCAAGCGCGACTTCGAACGGACCCGCGAGCCGTCGGGGCGGGCACCCTCGGACGGCGGCGACGAGCCCCGGTTCGTGGTGCAGATCCACGACGCGCGGCGGATGCACTTCGACTTCCGGCTCCAGGTCGACGGCGTCCTGAAGTCCTGGTCGGTCCCCAAGGGCCCGTCCGGCGATCCGGCGGACAAGCGGCTGGCCGTGCCGACGGAGGACCATCCGCTGTAGTACGAGCACTTCGAGGGCGTCATCCCGAAGGGCGAGTACGGCGGGGGCACCGTGATCGTGTGGGACAGCGGGACGTACGAACCGCTCAGCCACGACCGCAGGGGGCGCCCGGTGGACTTCGCGGAGTCCCTGGAGCGGGGGCATGCCACCTTCCGGCTGCACGGCACGAAGCTGCACGGCGAGTACGCCCTCACCCGCTTCCGCGACGGCACGGACCAGGAGGAAGCCTGGCTGCTGGTGCGTAAGGGGCCGGCGCGGGCGGAGGGGCACGGCACCCCGGATCCCCGCCGGGCCCGTTCGGTACGCACCGGGCGCACGCTGGCGCAGGTCGCCGCCGATGCCGGCCAGGAGTGACGCCGGTCCTCGGCGGGCACCGCCGGGATCCCGGCACGCGTCGGTGATCAGGTGTCGGGCAGCGGCTGGTCGGCCCAGATGGTCTTGCCCCCGGCGGTCTGCCGGCTGCCCCAGCGCTGGGTGAGCTGGGCGACGAGCAGCAGGCCCCGGCCGCCCTCGTCGTAGGCGTGCGCCCGGCGCAGGTGCGGTGAGGTGGAACTGGCGTCGGACACCTCGCAGATGAGGGCCCGGTCACGGATCAGGCGCAGCTGGATGGGCGGTTCGCCGTAGCGGATGGCGTTGGTGACGAGCTCGCTGACGACGAGTTCGGTGACGAACGACGCCTCCGCCAGCCCCCAGGCGGCCAGTTGCTCGGTGGCCGCCTGCCGCACGACCGCGACCTGGGCGGGGTCGGGCGGGACGTCCCAGGTGGCGACCCGGTCGGCGCCGAGGGCGCGGGTGCGCGCGAGGACCAGGGCCACGTCGTCACACGGCTGGTCCGGCAGGACGGCTTTGAGGACGTTGTCACAGAGGGCGTCGAGGGAGTCGGCCGGTGCGCGCAAGGCCCGGAGCAGTTCGCCGGAGGCGCCGTCCAGATCCTGGTCGCGGTAGTCGATCAGGCCGTCGGTGAAGAGGGCGACGACCGAGCCCTCGGGCAGTTCCCGTTCCGTGGCCTCGAACGGCAGACCGCCGACGCCGAGCGGTGGCCCCGCGGTCATGGGCACGAGCTCCGCGGTGCCGTCGGGCAGGATGACGGCGGGGGGCGGGTGGCCGGCGGCGGCCAGGCAGAGGCGGCGGGAGACGGGGTCGTAGACGGCGTACAGGCAGGTCGCGCCGAGTTCGGCGATCTCCTCTCCGCTGCCGTCGGCGGCGAGGTGGGTGACCAGGTCGTCGAGGTGGGTGAGGAGTTCGTCGGGGGGCAGGTCGACGTCGGCGAGGGTGCGCACGGCGGTGCGCAGCCGGCCCATGGTGGCCGAGGACTGGATGCCGTGGCCCACGACGTCGCCCACCACCAGGCCGACCCGGCCGCCGGAGAGCGGGATCACGTCGAACCAGTCGCCGCCGATGCCGGCCACCGATCCGCACGGCAGATAGCGGTGGGCCACCTCGACCGCGGCCTGCTTGGGCAGGCCGCGCGGGAGCAGGCTGTGCTGGAGGGCGAGGGCGGTGGAGCGTTCCCGGGCGAACCGGCGGGCGTTGTCGACGCAGACGGCGGCGCGGCTGGCGAGTTCCTCGGCGAACACGGCGTCGTCGGGGCCGTAGTCGTCCGGGTGGGCCATGCGGACGCAGACCGCGACGCCCAGGGTGGTGCCGCGCGCCAGGAGCGGCACCGCGACCATGGAGTGGACGCCGAGCCGGTAGGGGCTCCCCCCGGGTGAGCGCGCGTTGCGTTCCGCGAGCCACGCGACGAACTCGGGATCGTCGGCCTGGCTGACCACCGCCCGCCCCTCGCGCAGGGCGCGGGCCGGCGGCAGGTTCGGCGGGTAGACGTGGGTTTCGCCGATACGCAGGGCCGCCCCGGGGTTGCCGGGACGGGTGGAGCCGTGGGCGACGCGGCGCAATTCGACAGCGCCGTCCGGGAGGGCCGGCGGCTCCTCGGCGCCGAGCACCCAGTCGAGCAGGTCGACGCTGGCGAAGTCGGCGTACCTGGGGACGAGGAGTTCGATCATTTCCTCGGCGGTGCGCACGACGTCCAGGGTGGTGCCGATGCCGGCGGAGGCCTCGTTGAGCAGGGCGAGGCGGCGGCGGGCCCAGTACTGCTCGGTGTTGTCGAAGGCGGCGATGCCGACCGCTGTCAGCTCACCGCAGCCGTCGCGCAGCGGCCACATCTCGACGCTCCACAGGTGCTCCCGGTTCAGGGCGGGCGCTCCGGCGAAGCTCTCGTAGCGCACGGGCCGGCCGGTCTCGGCGACCTCGCGGAGATGGCGTAGAAAGCCCTGGTGGTAGTCGGCCTCCCCCACGGTGTCCGGGAAGAAACGGCCGTTCAGCGCGGCCTCGGACACGCCCAGCAACCTGCAGGCGGCTTCGTTGACGCGCAGGTAGCGCTGCTCGAGGTCGAACACCGACATGGACATGGACGCCTGCTCGAACGCCTGGGCGGCCAGGGTGTAGTCGGGCGAGTCGGCCGTGACGACGTAGCCGGTGGGGGTTCCGTCGGCGTCGGTGAGCGTGCAGGTGGTGACGGCCACCTCGATCCGGTGCCCGTCGCGGTGGCGCAGGGCGATGGTCCCGGAGCGCTCGGTGAGCGTGCCGTCGGCGACGTCAGCGGCCAGCAGATCCGCCGCCGGCCGGCCCACGACGTCGCCGGCCGGGTGGCCGGTGAGCAGCCGCGCGCCCTCGCTCCACCCGGTCACCCTGCCCAGCGCATCGAGGACCGCCACGGCGGCGACAGGCTCCATATACCCCAGGATGTTCCGATTGGCCCGGCGCATCAAGCGCGGGACTCCCCCGGCTCACCCCCGATGGGCGCGGAGGGCGGCGAGAGCCCGGTCCGCGTGGGAGTTCATGCGCAGTTCGCTGCGGACGACCTCCAGGACGGTACGGTCCTGGGCGATCACGAAGGTGGCCCGCTTGGTCGGGGCCAGGGAGAAGCCGCGCCGGACGCCGAAGCGCTCGCGGACCGTGCCGTCGGTGTCCGAGAGCAGCGGCATGCCGAGGCCGTGCCGGCCGGCGAACTGCTGCTGCTTGTCGACGGTGTCCCCGCTGATCCCGACCGGCCGGGCGCCGACGGCCGCGAACTCCGCGGCGAGGTCGCGGAAGTGGCAGGCCTCGGCGGTGCAGCCGGGGCTGAGGGCGGCGGGATAGAAGAAGAGGACGACGGGGCCGTCGGCCAGCAGTTCGGTGAGCCGACGGGTGGTCCCGGTCTCGTCCGCCAGGGCGAAGTCCTCGGCCTTGTCCCCGACGGCGATGCGCTCGGTCACGACCGCCCCTCTCCGTTGCGGGCCACTGCGCGCGCCCACAGCACGAGGGGCACCTGCAGGGGCAGCCGGACGAGCGCCGCCGTCCTGAGCGGCGCGGGCCGGTGGCGCCAGTCCACGGCCATCTGGACGTTCGCCGGGACCACACCGGCGAAGAAGGCGGCCGCAGCCTTCGCCGCCGGCACGCGGGTCCGGGGCGCCGCGATGGCGCCCGCCAGAACCAGCTCGACGACACCGCTGCCGTACGTCCAGGCCCGCGGTGACCCCGGGAGCAGCCGGGGGATGGTCGCGTCGAACTGCCGCGGGGCGGTGAAATGGGCGACCCCGCCGGCGGCCAGCAGGCCGGCCAGCCGCAGGGGTGATCGTTCGGACCGGAGCACGGTTCCTCCATAGGTGGCTGGTGGCCTGCCGCCGGATATTACTGGACGGTACGCACCGGCGTAGCCGTGATCAGCGAATCCCCCCGGCGTCCGGCCGCGCCATGCCGAGCCACTGCGGACGCCACCCGCCACCCGTCGCCGGGCCGGGGCTGCCGGGCCGTTCCGGACGACGACCGGGTTGCGCGTCGCCGGGTCGGGGTGCCGGGATCGAAGTGAACCCCCCGTGCAGCGCCGTGCGCCCGGAGGGGAGGGGATTGACGGGTGGCGTCAGGAGACGGCGAGTTCGGCCCAGCGGGTCACCCCGCCGGCGTGGACCCGGATGCCGTGGCGCGTCGCCAGGGCGTGGACGATCGCCTCGCCGCGGCCGTGCTCGTCCGGGTCGATCCCGACGAGTGACTGCCCCGCCGACAGCGCCGTTCCCGCGTCGGTGACCTCGATCCGCAGGGTACGGCGGCCTGCGCCGCGCACCCATGACATCCGTAGCTCGGCCGGGGGCCGTGCGTGGACGATCGCGTTGGTGACCAGCTCCGACACCACGAGCAGCGAGTCCTCGACGATCTCCGGGCACACGCTCCAGTCACTGAGAAGCGCCGCCACCCGCCGGCGTATGGCCGAGACGGCGCCGGCGACGGGCGGCACCGGACACACATGTTCGTATGCCGCCCGAAGCAGCGTGTTGAGCTGTGCCACCATGTTCTCTCCCGATGGTGTGTGCTGCCGGTCCGGCGCCGTGACCCGGCCCGTTCCATGCCTCAGAGCAAGCTATGGAGACAAATCGGGCGGGTCAATGAACAGAGGTCGGCATTACCGAACGGCGCTGTGCGGGAGGCGTCCCCCGGCCCCGTGGGGCGAAGACCGCTCGGCGGTAATACGCTCGCTTCATGGCCGGCCCAGTCCAGTCGATCGAACGGGCGGCGGCGATCCTGCGCCTGCTCGCCGGCGGGCCCCGCCGACTGGGGCTCGGCGAGGTGGCGGCCTCGCTCGGGCTCGCGAAAGGCACCGCCCACGGCATTCTGCGCACCCTCCAGCACGTGGACTTCGTGGAGCAGGACGCGGCGACCGGGAAGTACCAGCTCGGGGCCGCCCTGCTGCATCTCGGCACCAGTTACCTGGACGTCAACGAACTGCGCTCGCGCTCCCTCAACTGGGCCGACGCGCTGGCCGCCCGCAGCGGGGAGTCGGTCCGCCTGGGCACACCGCTGGAGGGCCAGGTCCTCATCGTCCATCACGTGTTCCGGCCCGACGACACCTTCCAGACCCTGGACGTGGGCGCGCTGCTGCCCCTGCACGCCTCCTCGCTCGGCAAGGTGCTGCTCGCCTACGGGACCGCGGCCGTCGAGCCGGAGCTGGAGGCGTACACCCGGCACACGCTGGTCGAGCCCGCGCAGCTCGCCCGGGCGCTCACCGCGGTCCGGGAGGTGGGATGGGCCGCCGAGATCCAGGAGATGAGCATGGGCGAGGCGGGGATCGCCGCGCCGATCCGGGGGCACGGCGGCCTCGTCGTCGGCGCCATCGGGCTGTCCGGGCCGGTCGAGCGGATCTCCGACAGCCAGAACCATCCCCGTGCCGGTCTGGTCAGCCTGATCCGTGAAGCCGCCCGGGCGATCTCCAGAGACCTGGGAGCCGCCCGCTGGTAGGCCAGGACAGCCGCCCCTCGATCCGTCGGAAGGCAGACCCCGACCATGGCTGAACGGTATGTGATGTCCGTCGACCAGGGCACCAACTCGACCCGGTGCATCCTGTTCGACCATCGCGGGCGGCTGGTCTCGGTCGCCCAGAGGGAGCACCGGCAGCATTTCCCCCGGCCCGGATGGGTCGAACACGACGCCGTCGAGATCTGGCAGAACCTGCGGCGCGTCGTCCCCGAGGCCCTGTCCGACGCCGGGGTCGGCACGGGGCAGGTCGCCGCCATCGGCCTGGCCAACCAGCGCGAGACGACGGTGCTCTGGGACCGGCGGACCGGCACCCCGGTGGGCCGGGCGATCGTCTGGCAGGACACCCGTACGGCGCCGCTGGTGGAGGACCTCATGCGGCGTCCCGGGGAGGAGTTCTTCCTGCGGCGGTGCGCGCTGCCGCCCTCGACCTACTTCTCGGCGCTGCGGATCCGGTGGCTGTTCGACCACGTCAAGGGTGTCGAGCAGCGCGCCAAGGACGGCGAGGTGCTGTTCGGAACGATCGAGAGCTGGCTGATCTGGAATCTCACCGGGGGCACCGACAGCGGGCTGCACATCACCGACGCCACCAACGCCAGCCGCACGATGCTGATGAACATCCACACGCTGACCTGGGACGACGAGCTGCTGGACTTCTTCGGGGTGCCCCGCGCGATGCTGCCGGAGATCCGGTCGTCCGCCGAGCTGTACGGCGAGGCGCGCTCGCTGCTGCCGGGCGTCTCCATCACGGCCGCCCTCGGCGACCAGCAGGCCGCCCTCTTCGGCCAGACCTGCTTCTCCCCGGGCGAGGCCAAGTGCACCTACGGAACGGGCAGCTTCCTGCTGCTCAACACCGGCACCGACGTCGTGCGGTCCCGGCACGGGCTTCTCACGACCGTCGCCTACAAGATCGGCGACCAGCCGCCGTCCTACGCCCTGGAGGGGTCGATAGCCATCACCGGCGCCCTCGTGCAGTGGTTCCGTGACCGGATCGGCCTGATCAGCAGCGCGCCGGAGATCGAGACCCTCGCGAGGACGGTCCAGGACAACGGCGGCTGCTACATCGTCCCCGCCTTCTCGGGCCTGTTCGCCCCCCGCTGGCGCAGCGACGCCCGCGGGGTCATCGTCGGCCTCACCTCGTACATCACCAAGGGGCATCTGGCACGTGCCGTACTGGAGGCCACGGGATGGCAGACACGGGAGGTCGTGGACGCCATGAACGCCGACTCCTCGGTCCCTCTCCAGCAGCTCAAGGTGGACGGCGGCATGACCGCGAACAACCTGCTCATGCAGTTCGTGGCCGACGTGCTCGACGTGCCGGTGGTGCGGCCCATGGTCGCCGAGACCGTCTCCCTGGGCGCCGCGTACGCGGCGGGGCTCGCCGCCGGCTACTGGCCCGACCTGGAGGTGCTGCGCCGCAACTGGCACCGCGCCGCCCAGTGGCTGCCCGACATGGATCCCGGCCGGCGGGAGGGGGAGTACGGCAACTGGCAGCGGGCGGTGGAACGGTCCCTGGGGTGGGCCGGACCGCCACCACGGCCCTCCTGACCGGCGACCAGCTTGACCGGCCTGAGTGGCTTGACTGGCTCGACCCCGAGCCGTCGGCCGAGAACGTCGCCCGAGGGCTCGTCGGGCCCGGCCCGTCCGGCGGGACCGTTCAGGGGAACCGGGGGTGAAAGGCGCGTGACGGCGGCCGGGCCGGTCGAGATCTTCTGCCGTGACCGCCGTGACCCTGCCGCTCATCGCGCCGATGCTCGCCACCCCCGGCGGCCTGCCGCCCGCCGCCCAGGACACGCGGTGGGCGTACGAGACCAAGCAGGACGGCCAGCGGGTGATGGTCTACCTGCCCGGCGACGGCAGTGTCCTGCTGCGCGCCCGCTCCGGTGAGGAGATCACCGCGGCCTATCCCGAACTCCGCCCGCTGGGCGCCGCCCTGGGCGGTACACCCGCCGTGCTGGACGGTGAGGTACTGGCGCTGGACGAGCACGGGCGGGCCGACTTCCAGCTGCTGCAGAGCCGGATGGGCCTCGCGCACGCCCCGGCGCGGGCGGCGCGCCGGGCCGCCCAGGTGCCGGTGCACCTGGTGCTGTTCGACGTGCCGTTCCTGGCGGAACCGCTGGTGCGGCTGCCGTACGCGCGCCGGCGGGCCCGGCTGACGGAGCTGGGCCTGGCCGGGCCGTACTGGTCGACACCGGCCGCCGTGACCGGGCATGGCGCCGAGGCGCTGCGCGCCACGAAGGAGCACGGCCTGGAAGGTCTGGTGTGCAAGCGGCTGGACTCGGTGTACGAGCCCGGGGTCCGCTCGCGTGCCTGGATCAAGATCCGGAACATGCGCGCCGAGGACGTGATCGTCGGCGGCTGGCTGCCCGGCCAGGGGCGGCTGACCGGGCTGCCCGGAGCGGTGCTCGTCGGCCAGCGCGACGCGGACGGCCGGCTGCGGTACGTCGGCGGGGTCGGCACCGGCTGGAGCGAGGCGGAACGCGGCCGGCTGGCGGAGCTGCTCCGGGACGCGGCGAGCGACCGGTGCCCCTTCGACCCGGCACCGCGGATCGCGGGGGCGCGCTGGGTGCTGCCCCGGCTGGTGGGCGAGGTCAGCTACAGCACCCGGACCCGGCACGGCATGCTGCGCCAGCCCTCCTGGCTCCGGCTGCGCCCGGACCTCACCCCCGAGGAGTCGGCGGCGGACCTGCCGGAGGACCTCGCCTAGGGCGGCGCGGCGACGAGGACGGGGTGTCCTACTCCCAGAGGTCCTCGCTCCGGCACACCCGGGCGCCCATGTTCCGTTCCATCATCTGCAGTGCCGCACGCGCGAGGTCCTCGTGCATGTGCGCGACGGCGTCCTTGGGGACGGTCACCTGGAAGTGGCGGATGTGGGCGTCGAGAGCCGAGTAGAGCACGCACTGCTCGGTGACCTGTCCGGTGAGCACGAGCTGGTCGATGCCCTGCTGGTGCAGCAGGTACTGGAGCGGCGTCTCGAAGAACACCGAATGCCGCGCCTTCAGGACGAAGAGGGACTCGGCGTCGGGTTTCAGCGGTTCGACGAGGTGGGCATGGGGGCTCGCCAGGGCGTGCTCCAGTACCTCGCCGTGATGCGAGCGCCACTCGCCGAAGTTGTCGTTGACGTAGATGACGGGAGCCGCGCGCCGTCGCGCGCGGCTCAGCAGGTCGGCGATGACCGGTACGACCGATTCCGCCGAGGGGATGAGCAGCTCGGCGTCCTTGTGCTCATACGTGTTGATCATGTCGATGACGATCAGGGCGGTCTTGCTCATCTCACCAGGGTTCCACCGATGGCGGCCGAGGCAACTTCTGTCAGGGGATCCGCCGCTCGGCCCAGGAGGCCCGGCATGATCCGGCGTGACCCGAGCAGCCGCCGCCCGGCGTGCTCAACGTGGTGTGCGGCGGCCGGCGGCCGCCGACCTCGAGCGGGTGCACCTGGAACTCGGCGGCAACGCAACGGTTGGTACACGAGGACGCCGATCTCGCCGACGTGGTCGAGTGGTTGGCGCCCCTCGCCTTCTACACCGCGGGCCGGGACCGTGCGTCCCCAGGGACTATCGTGTCCCCCATGTCTGTGCCGGAACTGATCCGTATCGTCTCCCGTGACTCACCGATGGCCCTGGCCCAGGTCGAGCGGGTCCGCGCCGAGTTGGCCGTACTGCACCCGGGGGTGCGGACCGAGGTCGTCCCGGTGAAGACGACCGGTGACAAGTGGATGGGCGATCTGTCCAAGGTCGAGGGCAAGGGGGCGTTCACCAAGGAGGTGGACGCGGCCCTGCTGGCCGGGGAGGCGGATCTCGCGGTGCACTGCGTCAAGGACGTGCCCGCCGACCGGCCGCTGCCCGCCGGGACGGTCTTCGCCGCGTTCCTGAAGCGGGACGACATCCGGGACGCGCTGGTGCACCCGGGCGGCCTGTCCCTGGACGAGCTGCCGGCCGGCACCCGGATCGGCACCTCCTCGGTGCGCCGGGTCGCCCAGCTCGCCGCCACGCATCCGCATCTGGAGTGCGTACCGTTCCGTGGCAACGCCAACCGCCGGCTGGAGAAGCTGGCGGCGGGCGAGGCGGACGCGCTGCTGCTGGCGGTGTCCGGCCTGGAGCGGATCGGCCGGACCGACGTGATCAGCGAGGTGCTGTCGCCGGACGAGATGATGCCGCCGATCGGCGCGGGCATCCTCGCCCTGCAGTGCCGGGAGGGCGACACCGCGCTGATCGACGCCGTCAGCGGGCTCGGTGACCCGGACACGCATCGTGAGGCGACGGCCGAGCGGATGTTCCTGCATGTCCTCCAGGGACATTGCAACAGCCCCATCGCCGGGTACGCGCGCGTGGACCGCGGCGGGGAACTCTCCCTGCGCGCCTGTGTGTTCACCCCGGACGGCAAGACCCGGCTGAACGCCCACGAGTGGGCGGGCCGGCTCGATCCGGCCACGCTCGGCACCTCGGTGGCGGTGGCGCTGCTGCGTCAGGGCGCGCGGGAGATCATCGACGGTATCCCGCACTGACCCGCGGACGCCGTGCGGCTGCCCCGCACGAGCCCGTACGGCGGGCGGCCCCGGCCCGTCCTCAGGCGGTGCCGGGCTCCGTCTGGTCCCTCAGGAAGGCGGAGACCTGGTGGGCCAGGCTGCCCTGCCCGGGGCTCGCGGGAGTGGGGGCCGTGGTGGCCTCCAGGACGCCGATGCCGCCCGCCCACAGCCGGCGGTCGGTCCACTCGTCGTCCACCCTCAGCTGCACCTGTACGTCCACGTGGCTGAGGACGCCCTCGGGCGCGGCGGCGTAGAGCACGGCCGTGGCCCTGCGCAGCGGGTAGACGTCGAAGCCCTCGATGAACTGGGAGTTACGCCAGTCGATGAAGGCGCCCTCGCCGTCCGGGCCGACACGGACGTCGATCTGGCCGTCCTCCAGATGGATGCCGAGGTGCCGCGCGCCGCGGTTCTCGACGGTCACCCGGACACTGAAATACGTCAGCCCGGCGGCGGCGTCGTCCCGTCCGCGCGGCGGCTCGGCCGGCTCCAGACGGTGGACGCGGACCCGCAGACCGGCATGCGCCTCGTACTCCTGCCAGTCCCCGACCACGTTCGGCTCGTACACAGTGCCCCTCTCGACCTTCGAGAGCTGCTGTCTATCTGTGTGCTCAGCGCACTGTCAAATGAGCCGAATGCGCTGTGGCCAGGGTGTTCACCCGCTTTGATCAGTGATCAAGCGCTGCCCAGGAAGAATCCGTTCGCGGTCTGTTCCGGGTGGGTGCGCGCGCGTGCCGCACATCACGTCCGAGGAGAGACGAGGAGAGATCAGCGGGCCAGACGGCCGAGCAGCGCGGAGGCCGCGGTGATGCCGAGCGCGCCGGCCACCGCCAGGACGGCGTAGTCGGCGGCGAGATGCGCGGGCGTACCGAGCAGAAGGCCGCGCAGGGCGTCGACTTGATAGCTGAGCGGGTTGACCTTCCCGACGGCCTGCAGCCAGCCCGGCATCACCGAGACGGGGTACAGCGCGTTGGAGCCGAAGAAGAGCGGCATGGTGATCGCCTGCCCGAAGCCCATCAGCCGGTCGCGGTTGAGGACGATTCCCGCGATGGTCATCGACAGACAGGAGAAGAACACGGAGGCGAGCACCACCGCGAGGGCGACGCCGAGCAGCCTGAGCGGGTTCCAGGTCAGGGCGACACCGAGCAGCGCGGCGATGACGATCACGACGACCGCCTGGACCAGTGACTTCACCCCGGCCGCGAAGGCCTTGCCGGTGATCAGGGCCGAGCGGGGGGTCGGCGTGACGAGCAGCTTGTTCAGGATGCCGGCGTCCCGCTCCCAGATGATCTGGATGCCGTAGAAGATCGCGATGAACATCGCCGACTGGGCGATGATGCCGGGCGCCAGGTAGTCGATGTACGGCACTCCGCCGGTGGGTATCGCCCGGATCCTGGTGAAGGTCTGGCCGAAGATCAGCAGCCACAGGGCGGGCTGGACGGCGCGGGTGTACAGCTCGGTCCGGTCGTGGCGCAGCTTCTGCAGTTCGACCGCGCACATGGCGCCGACCCGGGCGGGCAGGAGCCGCCAGCCCGGGCGCGGCACGGGCGGCGTCAGCAGCAGCGTGGTGTCCTCAGCCGACGCGGTGCGCGGTACGGCGGGTGCTTCGGACATCGCGGAAACCTCCTCCGGAGTGGTCGTCGAGGCCGCTGCCGGCGACGTCGCGGAAGACGTCCTCCAGCGTGGGCAGTCCGGCCGTGCCCCGCCGCTCGGCGAGGCCCCGGCGCAGCGCGGCCGGGGTGCCGAGGGCGCGGATGCGGCCGTGGTGCATCAGGCCGACGCGGTCGCAGTACTGGTCGGCCTCGTCCATGTAGTGGGTGGTGACCAGGACGGTCATGCCGGTGGCGGCGCGTACGGCGTTGATGTGCTCCCACACGCCGGTGCGGGCGATCGGGTCCAGGCCGATGGTGGGCTCGTCCAGGATCAGCAGCCGGGGCGCGCTGACCAGGGCCTGGGCGAGTTCGAGACGGCGGATCATGCCGCCGGAGTAGGTCTTGGCGAGCCGGTCGGCGGCATCGGCGAGGCCGACTGCGGCGAGGGCCTGGGCGACGCGTGGGCCGCGCTCGCGACGCGGCACGTCGAAGACCCGGGCGAACAGGGCGACGTTCTCCCGGCCGGTGAGCCCGCTGTCGGCGGACAGCTGCTGCGGGACGTAGCCGAGCAGGCGCCGCACGGCCATGCGCTCCTTCGCCGCGTCCCGGCCGAAGACACGCACCGTGCCGGCCGGGACCGGCAGCAGTGTGGTGATGCAGCGGATGGCGGTGGTCTTCCCGGCGCCGTTGGGCCCGAGCAGCCCGAACACCTCACCCTCGTGCACGTCCAGGTCCAGCCCGTCGACGGCACGGGTGTCCCCGAAGGCGTAAGCGAGCCCCGCACAGACAACGGCCTCCGCCCCGGCACCGCCGAGGTCGTGGACGGGCCGGGCGCCGGGGCCAGGGGCGGAGCCGGTGTCGCCCCCAGGGGCGGTGCCGCCGGAGTCAGGGGCGGAGCCGGTGTCACGGACGGAGCCGGGTCCGGTGTCGGATGCGGCCGAGCCGGTGTTGTCGGGGGTACCGGGTGCGGCCGGGGTGTCGCTCGTCATGTCTCCTCGGCTTCCTCGTGCAAGGTAGCGGCCAGCCTGCGCAGGGCCGGCAGGGCCGCGCGCAGCGCCTCCCGGTCGGCCTCGCCGAGCCGGGAGAGGTGCCGGCCGACGAGTTCGGTCCGGCGGCGCTGCCAGTCCGCGAGCCGCCGCTCGGCGGCACCGGTCAGCATCAGACGCGCGGCACGCCGGTCGGCCGGGTCGGTCGCGCGGACCAGGTAGCCGTCCCGGACGAGCTGGTTGACCAGGGTCGACACGGAGTTGCTCGCCAGGTGCAGCTGCCGGGCCGCGTCCGAGATCCCTATGCCGGGCCGGGACTCGACCAGTCGCAGCAGCTCGACCTCGGCACCGCGCAGCCGGGGTCGGGTGACCCCGGCGCGCAGCCGGCGCCGGATCAGCCGCTGGACGCCCACGAGGGCGTCCGTCAGGTCCTCCGTAAAGGTGTCCGCGTCCACGTCCGGAGATTACCTCTGCTACAGAGGTATTTCCCCCCAAGGACCGGTCAAGAGCGCCGCGGCAGAGGGCCTCCGCTAGGCTCCCGCGTGGCCCGAACGGGTGATATGCACTACTTTGTTTTGAGATGTCCAACAGCGGGAATGCGAACCGATGTGCTTCGGACAGGAGGCACGTCCGTGGGAGCCGGCTCCGCCGGACGCCCCGACGTCTCCTCATCGTCCGAGCGCGCCTCCCACGGTGTCTGTCCACCAGCACCTGCTGAGAGAGGTGCGCGCACATGCCTGTCACCGGCAGCACGAAGCCCCACCCCCACGACGACGCCCCGGACACCGGCGAGTCCTTCGAGCGGCTCGCACGGCTGCCCGACGGTCCCGAGCGCCAGGCCCTCAGGGACGAACTGGTCCGGCTGTGGCTGCCCATGGCCGAGCGGATCGCCGTACGGTTCCGCGGCCGTGGCGAGGCCCTGGAGGATCTGTACCAGGTGGCCGCGCTGGGCCTGGTCAAGGCCGTCGACCACTATGATCCCACCCGCGGCCGTGCCTTCGAGGCGTACGCGGTGCCCACCATCACCGGGGAGATCAAGCGCCACTTCCGGGACCACATGTGGACCCTGCACGTACCCCGCCGGGTACAGGACCTGCGCAACCGGGTCCGCGCCGCCACGAAGGAGCTGTCGCAGTCCACGTCGGGCCGGGCGCCCACGATCGCCGAGATCGCCGCGCACACGCGGCTCAGCGAGGACGAGGTGCGCACCGGCATGGAGGCGCTGGAGTGCTTCTCCGCACTGTCCCTGGACGCCGAGGTGGCCGGCACGGACGGCTACGCCCTCGGCGACTCCCTGGGCGAACCGGACCCCGGGTTCGACCTCGTCGTGGACCGGGCCGCGGTCAAGCCCTGTCTGGCGATGCTGCCCGAGCGTGAGCGAACCATCCTCTACCTGCGGTTCTTCCGCGGCATGACCCAGAGCAGGATCGCCGAGCAGCTCGGTATCTCGCAGATGCACGTCTCGCGGCTGCTCAGTGGCTGCTTCGACCGGCTGCGCGAGGAACTGCTCGCCGAGACCCGCACCCCCTGACCCGGTTCCTCCGCCGGGACCCGCGCCCGCTGGAGCTACTCCTCCTCGGCCCCGGGCACCTGCGTGGGGCCGTAGCGGTCCAGTGCGTCCTCCAGCTCCGCGCGGATGTCGGCCGGTATCTCGCCGCGCCGGCCCCAGATGAGGATCAGCTCCGCGATGTGACGCAACTTGATGTTGGTGTGCTGGGAGACCTCCTTGAGCACCTCCCAGCCCAGGTCCGGGGTGACCCGGGCGAGGGCCACGATCATTCCGATCGCCTGGTCCACGACCGCGTGCGAGGCCATGGCCTCCTTCAGCTGCTCGACCTCCGCCTGCAGCGCGGCCACCCGGTCCGCCTCGCTCTCCGCCATCTCTCCATCCTGGACAGGGGGCTGCACCCCTGCCACCTGGGGTACTCGACAGGCATTCCACCCCCGTCCGGTTGGACACTGGTGTCAGACCGGTGGCCGCCCGGCCCCGAGAGCAGGACGACTGTCATGAACCACGACACCCCCGCCGGCGGACCGCGCAGGAAGGACGTCGTCTCCACCCACGCCGTCTTCGGCGCGCCGTGCTGGGTGAGCCTGACCAGCCGCGACCTCCAGGCCACCGAGGACTTCTACTCGGCCGTCCTGGGCTGGCGCTGGCGCGGCGCCAAGCTCGGGGAGCACTTCAGGATCGCCCTGGCGAACGGGGTCCCGGTGGCCGGGATCGCCGCCGTCGCCACCATGTGGCAGATGGCGGTGGCCTGGACGCCGTACTTCGCCGTGCCGGACGCGGACGTGGCCGTGGCCCGGGCGCGGGAGCGCGGCGGTACGGCGGCTGTCGGGCCACTGTCGTTCCCGCCCGGCCGGGCGGCGCTGCTCGCCGACCGGGACGGTGCCACGTTCGGGATCTGGCAGGGGGAACTGGTCAGCAACTGGGAGGCGTGGCGGCAGGCGGCACCGACCTTCGTGCGGCTGCACACCCGGGACGCCTTCGACGCCGCGATGTTCTACGGCGAGATCCTGGGCTGGGCGAGCGGGCAGCCGGGCTGCTGCGAGGTGGAGTACGACGGTGGCGAGGTGCTGCTGCGCAGCCGGGGGGATGTGGTGGCGCGCATCGACTCGGGCGCGGTGGAGGCCGCCCCGGACCCCTCGGTGCGTCCGCACTGGCAGGTCCACTTCGCGGTGGCCGACGTCGCCGCCTGCGCCCGCGCGGCGGAGAAGCACGGCGGCAGTGTGCTGCGTGAGGGCGAGAACGAGGCCATCCTGCGGGACGCGGACGGCGCGCAGTTCACGGTGATGACGCGCGGCGCCCGCTGACCCGGGAAGGGCCGGCCCGCGGCCCTAAGGGGTCCCGCGCGACGGACGTGAGAGGAGGACCAGGCTGCGGGCCTCCACCCGGAGTCTCGTGCCGGCCTTGCGCTCGCGTTCGTCGGGGATCCCGTCGGGTTCGGCGGTGTCGGTCAGCGTGGTCCAGCGCTCGCCGAAGGAGCCGTCGGGCAGGCGGAAGACGACCGGCTCCCAGTAGCCGTTGACGAGCAGCAGGAAGGAGTCGTCGACCATACGGCGGCCGTGCGGGTCCCGTTCGGCGATGGCGTCGCCGTTGAGGAACACGCCGACCGAGTGCGCGTCGTCGCGCTGCCAGTCCCGGGCGGTCATCTCGCGGGCGTCGGGCCTGAGCCACATCAGGTCGGGCAGCGGCTGCTCGGCGTTGGTCGCGGTCTCGCCGCGGAAGAAGCGGCGGCGGCGCAGCACGGGGTGCGCGGCGCGCAGGGCGATCAGTCGCCGGGTGAACTCCACGAGCGGCTGCTGCTCCCGCGCCAGTTCCCAGTCGATCCAGGAGATCTCGTTGTCCTGGCAGTAGGCGTTGTTGTTGCCGCGCTGGGTGCGGCCGAGTTCGTCGCCGTGGCAGAGCATCGGGATGCCCTGCGAGAGCAGCAGGGTGGCCAGCAGGTTGCGCTGCTGGCGGGCGCGCAGTTCGAGGACGGCCGGGTCGTCGCTGTCGCCCTCGGCCCCGCAGTTCCAGGACCGGTTGTGGCTCTCGCCGTCCCGGTTGTCCTCGCCGTTGGCCTCGTTGTGCTTGTCGTTGTACGACACGAGGTCGCGCAGCGTGAAACCGTCGTGCGCGGTGACGAAGTTGACGCTCGCGCGTGGCCGGCGCCTGCTGTGCTGGTAGATGTCGGAGGAGCCGGTCAGCCGGGAGGCGAACTCGCCGAGCGAACCGGGCTCGGCCCGCCAGAAGTCCCGTACGGCGTCACGGTACTTGCCGTTCCACTCCGACCACAGCGGCGGGAAGTTGCCCACCTGGTAGCCGCCCTCGCCGACGTCCCACGGCTCGGCGATGAGCTTGACGCGGCTGATCACCGGGTCCTGCTGGATCAGGTCGAAGAACGCCGAGAGCCGGTCCACCTCGTGGAACTGCCGGGCGAGGGTGGCCGCGAGGTCGAAACGGAAGCCGTCGACGTGCATCTCGGTGACCCAGTACCGCAGCGAGTCCATGATCAGCTGGAGCACGAAGGGGTGCCGCATCAGCAGGCTGTTGCCGGTGCCGGTGGTGTCGTAGTAGTGCGCCCAGTCGCCGTCGACCAGACGGTAGTAGGAGGCGTTGTCGATACCGCGGAATGACAGGGTCGGGCCCATCTCGTTGCCCTCGGCGGTGTGGTTGTAGACCACGTCGAGGATGACCTCGAGGCCGGCCTCGTGTAGCGCCTTCACCATGGCCTTGAACTCGTTGACCTGCTGGCCCCGGGTGCCGAAGGCGGCGTAGGCGTTGTGCGGGGCGAAGAAGCCGATGGTGTTGTAGCCCCAGTAGTTGGACAGGCCGCGGTCCTGGAGCACGCCGTCCTGCACGAACTGGTGCACCGGCATCAGCTCGACCGCGGTCACGCCCAGCGAGGTGAGGTGTCCGGTCACGGCGGGGTGCGCGAGACCGGCGTAGGTGCCGCGCAACCCCTCGGGGACGTCGGGGTGGGTGCGGGTGAGACCGCGGACGTGGGCCTCGTAGATCACCGACTCCGCGTACGGCGTCCTGGGCGGGCGGTCGTCGCCCCAGTCGAAGTACGGGTCGGTGACCACGCCGAGCATGGTGTGGCCGGCGCTGTCGGCCGGGGCGGGTCCGTCCGGGGCCCGCTCGTACAGGGAGGCGTGGTTGTCGATCTGGCCGTCCACGGCACGGGCGTACGGGTCGAGCAGCAGCTTCGCCGGGTTGCAGCGGTTGCCGAGCGAGGGCTGCCAGGGACCGTGCACCCGGTAGCCGTAGCGCTGGCCGGGGCCGACGCCGGGCAGGTAGGCGTGCCACACGAAGCCGTCGACCTCGTGCAGCCGGACGGGGGTCCCGGTGCCGGCGTCGTCGAGCAGGATCAGCTCGACACGCTCGGCGACCTCGCTGAAGAGGGCGAAGTTGGTGCCCTGGCCGTCGAACGAGGCGCCCAACGGGTAGGGGTGCCCGCTCCAGACGGGCACCCCTGCGCGCTTCTTGCGGGCGGTCACCGGCTGCCCTCCAGGGCGTCGTCACCGGCGGGCGCCTGCGCGGCCAGCGCGGCGATCCGCTCGACGCGGGGCACCGTGAGCCCCGTGCTCAGCACGGGCGCCGGCGCCACGGGCACCAGCGGCACGCGCTCGCCGGCGCGGGCGCGCTGGGAGAACCAGATGATCTTGCTGCCGGTGTCCGAGGCGCAGCAGCCCCAGCCGTCGCTCATGGCGGCGATGTCCGCCAGACAGGAGCGCAGGTCCTGGTCCGGGCGCAGATCCGGGTCGTCGTCACCGAAGGCGGTGATGAGGTGCTGGCCGTTCCACCACATCTCGATGGAGGTGTGCTTGTCCGTCGCGTGCGCGTCGATCGCCCGCAGCAGCAGTTCGGCGCCGCGGCAGACGGGATCCACGAGGTTGTCCAGATCCCAGTAGCGGAGATGGGCGGCCAGGATGCGGCTGACCTGTACCACCCGTTCCGGGCTGACTTCCACGTCGAGGTGGTAGTAGCAGGGCACTGCGGTCTTCATCGTCGCTTGCTCCTCACCGGCGAAGCTCTCGCTCCCCCTGCCCCGTCCGGGAGGGATCCCGGACACACAGCGTGAGCGTTGATCGCTTCTGAGTCATCTCCACGGTGAGGGCACTACGCCATTCGTGCAACACGAGCACCCGACACACGTAATGGTTGAAGATCCAACAAGACGCTGCGTCGTCGCGCGTGCACCATAAGTGAAAGCCTCGATCGCCGTAACGGTGCCGTGCCTCTCCGTGCGCGGACGCCACCCGACCGTCGGGAACGCGCCCAGTCGAGAGCGTGGAAGGTGAACAGGGCGATGCTGCTACCCGCCAAGGCCGAAGTGGCCCGGCAGTTGCGGCGTTACCGGGCGTGGGAGCGCGTGATGCTCGCCTCGCCTCACGACCGCACGGTCCGGGCCACCTTCGAAGACTCGGGGTACACGCTGTGCGTGCTGATGGGCAAACGCTGCGCCCGCGAGGCCGCGGACGCCGCCGAGCGCTATCTCCGCACGAATCTGGTCACCTATCTGCGTGATCAGGACGGACGGCCGCAGCCTCGTCGGGCGGCCAGAAGAGCGCCGCCGTCGGAGCGGCGTTCCACGGCGCCAAGCCCCTGACCTGGCACCGTACAAGGCGTTCCCCTCGGACCGGCGCACGCCGGTCCGACCATCGGATCGCGAAGCCGGGCCGGGTGCCCGGCTTCGCGCACGGCGGAGGTGAGATACATGCGCAGGACCCCGGCCATCGGCCGTGTACCGGTACGCGACGTCCGGCCGGCCGTGGAGTGCGGCAGGCGCCCGGCCAAAGCGGTGGCCGGGGAGACCTTCGAGGTCACGGCCACCGTGTTCCGCGAAGGGCACGACGCCGTGGGCGCGAACGTGGTCCTGCGCGATCCGAAGGGCCGCCGCGGCCCGTGGACACCGATGCGGGAGCTGTCCCCGGGAAGCGACCGCTGGGGGGCGGAGATCACCCCGGACGTGACCGGCCCCTGGACCTTCAGGGTGGAGGCGTGGAGCGATCCGCTGGCGACCTGGCGGCACATCGCGTCCGTGAAGGTCCCGGCCGGGATCGACACCGGCCTGGTCCTGGAGGAGGGCGCCGAGTTGTACGAGCGTGCCGCCGCCGGGGTGCCCAAGGGCCCGGAGCGCGACCTCGTGTCGGCCGCCGCGCAGGCCCTCGGCGACGACTCCCTGTCGGTGCACCACCGCCTGAAGGCGGCGCTGTCGCCGGAGGTGGGGGCGGTGCTGGCCCGTCATCCGCTGCGGGAG